>JAISRS010000390.1 GCA_031273485.1 Prevotellaceae bacterium | reverse complement strand
CGACGTTCGACAGGCACTAAATTTAATTTCTGAACTACACGAACTTTGTGAAGTTCTAAGGGAATGTCCTCTCCGAGGTAAAATTTTACTTTACTCATGCAAGTTAATTTATCATTTTTAATTAATAACATTACAAATTTTAGGGCGCAAAATTAAAAAAAACTTTACTCCGACAAGTGATTTTTTAACATATTTATTCGCCTGTAGTCGATATAGTTTTTATAAACAACTGTTTAAGTATTAAAAAAACAGTCAGTTTTTTTTATTTTCATGTATTTCAGGATGATTTTTACAGGATTTTCTGCTTGATAAGTACTTTTAAACTGATTTTTATTAGTCCTTTGCATAAAAAGGAACAGGGCGCATTTGACTGCGTCGAATTTACATTTCTGTTGAAGGCGTAAAAACATACATGCGACATTTTGAAGCGTAAGTTCGACGTAATCAAATGCACCAATAAATCTCAGCCGAATTTTTAAATATTAAGATATTGATTACCTTTGCACGATTTAAATTATTAAAAACACATAATTATAATGATTATAGACGAGACATTAAACTATAAAGTAAAGGATATTACGCTTGCCGATTGGGGGCGTAAGGAAATCGAAATTGCAGAGAAAGAAATGCCGGGATTGATGAGTATTCGGCGAAAATATTCTGCAAACAAACCATTGGCGGGAGCGCGTATCACGGGGTCGTTACACATGACGATACAAACGGCAGTGCTTATCGAAACTTTGGTGGAATTGGGCGCGGAGGTGCGCTGGGCAAGCTGCAATATATTTTCCACACAAGACCATGCCGCAGCAGCAATTGCACAAGCGGGAATCCCCGTGTTTGCATGGAAAGGCGAAACGCTTGAGGAATATTGGTGGTGTACGGCAATGGCGCTGTCGTTTGCGGGAGGAAAGGGTCCGAACCTGATTGTTGACGACGGCGGAGATGCCACACTTTTAATTCACAAAGGATTTAAGGCTGAAACAGACGCCTCGATTTTGGATGTCGCTCCGGAAAATAAGGAAGAAAAAGTTATACTGGATTTACTGAAAGATGTGTTGGCAAGCGACAACCAAAAATGGCATCGCACGGTTGCCGAATGGAAAGGCGTTTCCGAAGAAACAACAACCGGAGTGCATCGTTTGTACCAAATGAAAGAACATGGCGAACTGCTTGTGCCTGCCATCAATGTGAATGATTCCGTTACCAAAAGCAAATTCGATAACCTGTATGGTTGCAGAGAATCTTTGGCTGACGGTATAAAACGAGCTACGGATGTGATGATTGCCGGGAAAGTTGTTGTTGTTTGCGGTTACGGAGATGTGGGAAAAGGTTGCGCACGGTCGATGGCTTCCTACGGAGCGCGTGTTATTGTCACCGAAATAGACCCTATCTGCGCGCTTCAGGCTGCAATGGAAGGATTTGAAGTTAAAACGGTTGAAGATACCCTGCACGAAGGTAACATATACGTAACCACAACAGGCAACAAAGATGTGATTACGCTCGAACACATCCGGGGAATGAAAGACCAGACGATTGTGTGTAATATCGGGCATTTCGACAATGAAATACAGGTTAGCAGACTTGAACAGGCGGCAAAAAAGGAAAATATCAAACCGCAGGTTGATAAATATACTTTCGCCGACGGACATTCCATCTTCCTGTTAGCCGAAGGAAGGTTGGTGAATTTAGGCTGCGCAACCGGTCATCCGTCATTTGTGATGAGCAATTCGTTCAGTAACCAAACGCTGGCGCAAATAGAATTATGGGAAGAAAAACTGGAGGTGGACGTTTATCGTTTGCCGAAGAAATTGGACGAGGAAGTTGCCCGTCTGCATTTGGAACAGTTAGGCGTTCATCTCACGAAACTGTCGCCGGAACAAGCCGATTACATAGGCGTCGATCAGGATGGTCCCTATAAACCGGAACATTACAGATATTAATAGCCGAATTATGAATTATGAATTATTTGTAGATAAAAAATTCGTGGATAATCAAAAAAATCCTGTGGATTTTTTAATTCGTGAAATTGGCTCCGCCGAACTTACGTTTCGTAAAAATCCGCAGGATTTTTTAATTCGCAAAAATCCACAGATTAAAAAATTCGTGTTAATTCGGCTAAATTTTATTTTGAGGTGCTATGGAGGGAGGTGATGACTGCGTTTTCTTCGTTCTGCGTAGCGATAGCCCGAAGGGCTTAATTTTCATAACCGCAGGTCATCGACCTGCGGAAAAGTACCGTATGTTCTCTGCCTGAAAGGCAGAACTGAAACGTAAATTGAAATAATAATAATTAGTCCTGCCTTTCAGGCAGTTGTTCGGGAGGTTGCTTCCGCAGGTCGTTGACCTGCGGTTATGAAAATCAAGCCCTTCGGGCTGTTTGGCGACCTTTTCGTTCGGCGTAGCCGTCATTACTACGGCGCAGCCGGAAGCAATAGCACCTCAAAATAAGATTTAGCCGTAATCCGTAATTCGTGGATTAAAAAATTCGTGTAATTCGTAAAAATCCGCAGGATTTTTTAATTCGTGGAAATTCGCAAAAATCCACAGATTCAGACTTCCTGACCCTATAAAATTAATATCCTTACAATAAACAACATGTGTAATTAGGTTGAGGAAATAGCGGTGACACCATTTTTGATAAATATTTTTTATAACTAATTGATAAA
>JAISRS010000348.1 GCA_031273485.1 Prevotellaceae bacterium | reverse complement strand
GATAAAAAATGTGGCGCTTCTTGGCGAAAAATCTAAAGAACGGACAAAGCAGCAGTTATTTCCCGTTGAAGGAAAGCGTGAAATCAGTATGGCTGTTGCGGCGGGCTACGAGATAGACTCCTTATTTATATGTACGGGATTTGAGGCGCAGGCTTGTTTCCCCGCAAAATGCGTTTATGAAGTGAGCGCAAAGGTTTTCGAGAAAATTGCCTACAGGGAAGGCTCCGACGGACTGCTGGCATTAATAAAAATGAGGAACAATACGTTACAGGATATTGTTCTTTCGTCCGATCCGTTTGTTATTGTGTTGGAATCGGTGGAAAAGCCGGGTAATTTGGGCGCGATACTCCGCACGGCAGATGCTGCAAATGTGGACGCTGTTGTTGTATGCGACCCGAAAAGCGATTTGTTCAATCCGAATGTAATTCGTTCGAGTTTGGGATGCGTTTTCACCGTCAGTACGGCGACCTGCTCGTCGCAGGAGGCTCTGGAATGGCTGAAAAAACATGAAATCAAATGTTATGCCGCCGAACTCGAATCCTCGCATCGGTACTGCAATGAGGATTATACCAAAAGCTCCGCCATAGTGATGGGAACCGAATCAACCGGACTTAGCGACTTCTGGCTGACAAATGTCGATAAAAGAATCAAAATCCCAATGAATGGTAAAATTGATTCCTTAAACGTGTCGGTCTCAACTGCCATAATAACCTTCGAAGCCATGCGACAAAGAAATTTCGGACAAAAGGGCATCCTTGTCTGATAAGGACATCTGCGCTTGTCGTCATCCCCTCGCTCGCGCGGGTTTGTAACCCGTGCCCCTCGCTCGCGCCCGCCGCTCGCGCGGATTTGTAACCCGTGCGTCAATTTATATCTGATAATCCTTTTATTTACTACCTGCACGGATTACAAATCCGCGCAAGCGGGCTACTTTAAAACTCGCTCGCGCGGGTTTGTAACCCGTGCGTCAATTTATATCTAATAATCCTTTTATTTACTACCTGCACGGATTGCAAATCCGCGCAAGCGGGCTACTTTAAAACTCGCTCGCGCGGGTTTGTAACCCGTGCGTCAATTTATATCTGATAATCTTTTTATTTACTACCTGCACGGATTGCAAATCCGCGCAAGCGGGAAACGGAGGATTGCAAATCCGCGCAAGCGGGCTACTTTAAAATCCTTAAAAACCCTACCATAACTGCAACCGAAATTATCCTCCCTGTAATATCCTGAATCTATGACTATAGCGTGACACCTAATCACAACAGTTGGTTAGATTTGTTGTGTAATATACACATAAATAGCTATTGCGCGGGTGCGGCGACAGGAATACCTTTGCACTTTATTTTAATCAAATTATTGTGTACAGTTTTCGTATATTAAATATAATAATGTGGATGGCAATATGTAATATTGTTGTTGCACAGACGGGTAAAGACTCGGTTAAAACAGTTCCCTACGAATGGAATTTCAACAAATACAGGTTTGGCGGATACGGAGAAATCCTTTTTAAACGAATGGATTATGAAGCCAACAGATACACCAATCCGGAGGGAGCTACCAAGCAAAACCGCGCCGAAATAACCCTGCCGCGAGCCGTATTTGCGTTGGATTATAAATTCACAAATACTATTATCCTCGGCGCCGAAATAGAATTTGAACATGGAGGCACAGGTTCCACCATCGAAATTGAGCATGAAAAAGAAGGTGGCGAATTTGAAACCGAAATCGAACAGGGCGGCGAAGTGGTTTTGGAACAGCTGCATCTCACAAAACGATTCTTCGACGCATTCAACGTAAGGATAGGTCATGTAATTGTTCCCGTGGGAATCACCAATGCGCATCATGAGCCGGTTTATTATCTCGGCACAGTGCGACCCGAAGGAGAAACAGCCCTGTTGCCAAGCACCTGGCACGAAACGGGAATCTCCATACTTGGATACTTCAACAAATTCAAATACGAAATAATGGTAGTCAACGGACTTGATCCTAACGGATTTTCGTCCGAAAACTGGGTAGGAAGCGGACGGCAAAAGGTCTTTGAAGTCTCAAACATGACAAGCCCCGCCTTCACGGGACGAATAGAATATTCCGGAGTGAAAAACCTGAGATTAAGCCTTTCGGGATACTATAACAAGACGGCGAAAAACTCGTCAAAACCCCAAACAATGACAGGCTTGAAAGGCGTTGTTTCCATCCTCTCCGCCGACGCGCAATATCTTGGATACAACATAATAGCACGGGCAAACGTTATCTATGGAACCGTTTCCGACGCCAAAGCCATATTCGATGTAAACAGAAGGTATTTCAAAGGAGCGGGATTTTCGATAACACCCTTCGGAGAAGCCGCTTTGACATACGGCGGAGAAATTGCATACAACGTATTTTCGTTTTTCAACACCAAATCAAAACTCTACCCTTTTGCCCGTTACGAATATTATAACACGGGCGAAAAAATAGAACCCGGAGCGCAGGAACTGCCACGTTACAAAAGAGATTTAGTGACTTTCGGCATCAACTATTTCCTCACGCCGGCAGTGGTTCTTAAAGCCGATTACTCGCACAGGAGAATTAACAACGGAAAATATAACAGCGAAAACACATTCGGAATAACAGTAGGTTACACCGGATGGTTTTTATCAAAATAAATAATAATTTCAAATTAAATAAAGTAATGAAAAATTTTAGTACACTTTTATTGAGCGCCGCACTGCTGATTGGATTTGCGGCATGTAAAGACGACAAAGGCGGAGATACTCAAACGAGTCAACTCGAAGATTTATCAATGAACGCCAAATGGATTAACTACGCAGCGGCGGCAGCATCCGAACTGCGTGACGATTGCGTTAAATTATGGGCTGCATGGAACGGACCCAACGGTATTTCCGAAGCCGATTTGGCTATCATAGGAAGTAACTTTTTTACAGCTGGAATAGGCGTCAACGGATATGCCGAGATACTGAAAACCGCAGGCGAAACAGGCAATACCACTTTCCAAAGTCAGGAAGAGGCTGTGAGGACTATCCTTACGGACGGTTTTGCAAATATCGCAAATGAAGTAGGCGAGGCAAAAATCGGCGGTCCCAACGGATATGCTATAGCCGGTCAAAACGAACGCGCCGTGCTTGAAGTAGAATCATGGTACAGTTGGAATTCCATCAAGGATTACTCCGACAATATCATCAGCATCAAAAACGGATACTGCGGACGGAGAGGCGCAATAGGAGCGCCTGCTAACGCTGTCAGCTGGTCTGCTTTGGTAGAATCTATAGACTCGGATTTGAATGATGCGGTAAATGCGGTTATTGATGGCGCTTACACTGCAATACTAAGTATGAACGCTCCGTTCCGGAATAATCTCACCGGCGACAAAGTGGATGTCGCTATGGACGCTTGTGCTTATTTAGCGGAAATCATAGAGGGAACATTACTCCAAATATTAGTGCCGGAGACCCAGGGACCAATCACAATATCTTTCGACCATACCGAAATACTGAGGGTATATGCCGACGAAGTGGTTGTTCCCACATACAAAGAATTAAGAGATAAGGCATGGGCGCTCTACAATGCTGTGGAAGCATTGAGATTAGACCCCACAAGCCAAACAAAACTCAATGCGGCATGTGAAGCGTGGCGGGCAGCGCGTGTTCCCTGGGAACAGAGCGAAGCAATTCTGTATGGTCCCGCAGGCGACTTGAATTTAGACCCTTCGATGGACAGCTGGCCTCTCTCGCAGGAAGATATTGCAGGAATACTGCTGAACGAAAATTTATCCACAGTTGATCAGTTCATCGGCGCTATTTCGAGCGAAGATGTAAGAGGATTTCACACCCTCGAATTATTATTGTTTAAAGATGGGCAAAATCGCACGGTACGACAACAGTAATTGATTGAATTTAATGAAGGTTAAGACATATCCGGGAACCTCTAAAAACTGCTTTTTCGGCGTTCGACTTCAATTTTTAAATCCTCATTTACAATTGGTAAACTCCGGTTTAAAAATCTCGTCTGCCTTGAAAAATCAAGTTTTTAGAGGTTCCCTATAATGTCGCCCAAAATTCGGACAGCGAGTTAAGACAAAAAAGTATTAATCCTGTTGCACGAAAAGTAAGAGAAAATACATATCGTCTTTTAATGCGAAAATGGCAATAGAAGTAGAAACAGGAACAGAACTCTATCATAGATTGACGGAATATTTTGAGTTTCTGATGAAGGCGACATTCAATCTCCGCAACTGCGTGTGCAGACGAGCGAAGCCGGACGCAGGAAATTTGAAGAACAATATACGATAGAGCGGTTTGAACAACGGATTTATGAAGTTTTTTAATCAATGTCTTATTTCAATCTCA
>JAISRS010000333.1 GCA_031273485.1 Prevotellaceae bacterium | reverse complement strand
CAACTTCATAACTCTACCGAAATCAGCTGTGTCAAATGATCTGTCTCCTGATTATCTGTGGCTTATCCATAATATGACTACCCTAAATAACTATCTCTCATTGCTGGGAAACTTCAGTTAATATAATAAGTAATGAAACGAGGTTCGGCAGATTTACCCTTACACTATGGAGTGGTTCCGGCATGGCTGGCTCAACGGATGAGCCTGCTGGGAGGCGCTATTGCAGAGGCTGTTGTTATGGAATACGGACGGTCGGCGCTGCTGCAACGCCTAAGCGACCCGTTCTGGTTTCAATCGCTGGGATGCGTTCTGGGAATGGATTGGCATTCATCGGGAATAACTACTTCGGTGATGAATGCGCTAAAAAAAGCTATTAATAAACGCTCCGGCGAACTTGGCGTATATGTGTGCGGCGGAAGGGGTAAATCTTCGCTGCAAACGCCTGCGGAGCTTCTCGAAGTAGCCCGCAAAACAGGTCTAAACGGCGAGGAACTCGTAAGACACAGCAGGTTATCGGCAAAGGTAGATAATACCGCCGTTCAGGACGGATTTCAACTTTATCTACATTCGTTTATTGTTACAATAGACGGAGAATGGGCTGTTATTCAGCAGGGAATGAATCCCGATGAACGTATGGCAAGACGCTATCACTGGCTTTCTTCTTCTCTGGAATCGTTTATGGAAGAACCGCATACGTCGGTGTGCGGCAAAAATCAGGGATTGATTCTTAATTTAACCGATAAACAGGCAACTGCCACTAAAACGGGAATTATGGAATTAACAAAGGAACTGCCCGCAAAACTCATTAAAGAAGTGTCGCTTATACTGCCCAGACATCACGAAGTGAGAGCCGAAGACGTTAATCTGAAACGACTGGGAGCGGCGCTTATTTTGGCGCACGAAACAGGGGTCGAAAATATGGAATCCTTACTTTTGCTTAAAGATGTGGGACCCCGTACCATACAGTCGCTTACTCTGGTCAGCGAGGTTATTCACGGAACGCCTTCCCGCTTCTCCGATCCTGCAAGATTTTCCTTTGCACACGGAGGCAAAGACGGTCATCCTTTTCCCGTACCCACAGCTACTTATGACCAAACAATCGAAATCCTCGACAATGCCATCCGCCAATCCCATTTAGGCGATAAGGATAAATCCGAGGCTTTGAGAAATCTCTCCAAAATATCGCAAGATACGGAAAACGGATATACTCCCGATAACTATTTCAACCATTGGGTAAAACACGAACGGGATACCTCACATCTCCACGGCGGTAAAACCGTATTTGGCGATGCAAAAAAACCAAAAGATGTTCAGCTAAAGCTGTGGTGATTATTTGAGGGGGTAAGGGGGAGATAAGGACTTCAACCCTAACAGGGGTTTTAAACCCTGTTAGGGGCGCCGCGCTACCCAACTTTTAAGGTCTTTAAAACGTAATTTTTAATTTTCTCTTTGTATTACGTAGTGAGCGAAGTTTATCAGCGCCTGTTTTGCAGGGGAATCGTTGAGGGTTGAGATTAATGAAATTGCTTGTTCTACAAAATCCCTTGCAACGGAAGCAGCATATTCGATTCCACCGTGTTCCATAACAAAATCCCTGATTATGATTACATTTTTTTTCTCCATAGCGGCGTTTTTCACATGTCGGATAATAGCAGTCCGTTTTTTCTCATCCACCTGTTTCAGCGAGTGTATCAGCGGAAGAGTAATTTTTCTTTCAATAACGTCGTTTCCTGTTGGTTTTCCCAACAGATTGGTTTTTTCGTAATCAAAAATATCATCTTTTATCTGGAACGCCATTCCGATATTTTCGCCGATGCGGTGCATCAGTTGTGATAAATCGTTGGCTTTGGCGGATTTGGCGCCGACTTCCATTGAGGCGCCTATCAGCGCTGCCGTTTTCTTTTTGATGATTTCAAAATACATATTTTCATCTATATCCAGGTCGATTGATTTTTCTGTTTGAATCATTTCTCCTTCGCTCATTTCCACTATGGGACGGGACATTATACTCATAAAATCAAGCATATCGTATTCGGTGACAAGCATCAGCGCTTTTGCCAGAAGATAATCGCCCGTAAGTACCGCTATTCGGGACGTCCATTCGGCATTTACGGATTTATTGCCTCTTCGCTGATCCGAGCGGTCAACAACATCGTCGTGTATAATGGACGCAGTATGAATCATTTCGATTGCCGATGCGCCGACAAAAGTGGCATCCGTCAGAGGCTTCGACGATGCCATAGCCGACAGGAAAACGCAAACAGGTCGGATTCGTTTCCCCTGTCGGTCAAAAACATATTTCAACACCTTGTTGAGTAATGACGAATCGGAGGGTAAACATTCGTGAAAAAAGACGTCGAACCTTTTTAAAGCATCTTTCACTTCCGGAATCATAAAACCGTTTGTATTCACATTCCTCCCCAAATCGGGTATCATACTGTTTTTAGTGTTGTCTTTTACCGGTTTAACTTTATGTATCATTATTTTTTCTAATAAGGCGCAAAATTATATAAATTTTCACTATTAACGCTAATTGCGGGTTAAAACATCAGGTTCACTCTTCAACTTTGCAACTAATCTCTTAACCGATTCCAATCCCACATCATCCATATCAACGTCGTTGATATTGATGAAGATAAAATCCGAAATATCGTCGTTTGCCGATATTCCCGACAGGCTCCCGTATTTGCAGATATAGACCAGATCCAAAGTAAAATACACAATTCCGCCAAAAAGATAGCGGTTGGGCATGGAGGTATAATAACTCACTGCGCTTAAATCCAAATCGAGTTCTTCCTTAACTTCCCGAATTACGGCGTCTTCCGAGCGTTCTTCGAGATTGGTAAAACCTCCCGGAAAATCGAGTTTACCGGCAGCGGGTTCGTTTTTTCGGCGTGTAAAAAGAAATTCTCCTTTTTCGTTGCGTATCAGGGCAATCACCGCCGATGCCGCATTGATATAAAACGACTTGGAACAGGCTTCACAGTGCATTTTATGCGTCCCACAGTTCCATGTAATGTTTCTGTCGCCACAGTACGGACAATGTTTCCATACTTGCGAAGGGTAGTAATTTTCAATCATTTTCGTTAATTTTATTCCTTTACGGTTATTAATATCATTTTAAACTGTTTGTCGGCTTTGAGAGCATGAGGAATATTTGCCGGCAAAATCACCGCTTCACCTTCGGTCACAGTACTTTCCCTGCCGTCGATAAAAACAGTCGCCACTCCTTCAACAATCAGTATCATCGAATCAAAAGAGGCGGTATGTTCGCTCAACCACTGTCCTTTATCGAACGAAAACAGGGTAACATTCCCTGCATCGTTTCTAATTATTTGGCGACTGATTATTCCGTCTTTGGAATATTCTATGCTCGCCTTTAAATCAAATTTCACAGATTTTTCGAATAAATTCATATCAATTATTTATTAAATTATTAATTCCCATATCTTTTAGCTCGCCAACGGCGCAGCTTTATGCAGATTATTATTGATTTGATAATTCCGCCTCATTCGCCTGCTTTTCCGTCATTCCCAATTATTTAAATTTGCTCTCGGATGATGTATATTTATTATTTCACTCAAATATTTTGTATCAAGATGAGTATATATTTCCGTAGTAACAATCGATTCGTGTCCCAGCATATCCTGCACGGCTCTAAGGTCGGCGCCGCCCTCAACTAAATGTGTGGCAAACGAATGGCGGAAGGTGTGAGGACTTATTGTTTTTTCGATACCTGCTTCACAGGCGGCGCGTTTCACCATGATAAGTATCATTTCACGAGTGAGTTTACTCCCCCGTCTGTTCAAAAACAGAATATCTTCGTTACCTTTCTTTATTTTCATGTTTTTACGTTGCGTCAGATAAATCTCCACCGCTTTTATTGCCTGATAACCAAGCGGTACTATGCGTTCTTTACTGCCTTTTCCAATCACTCTCAAATAGCCCTGTTGTGGGAAGTAGCACGAAATCAGCAAAGACACCAGCTCCGACACTCTCAATCCGCACCCGTACAGGATTTCGATAATCGCCCTGTTGCGGTGACCTTCAGCCACGCTGACGTCTATATGTTTGATTATCCTGTCGATTTCTTCGGACGAAAGAATATCGGGCAGTTTTCTGCACGGATTAGGTTGATTGAGCAATTCCGCAGGTGATTTTTCTATCAACTGTTCCGTTTTCATATATTTAAACAGTCCTCTGACGCCGCTCAGAATCCTTGCCTGCGAGGCGCGATTGAGACCTCTATCGTAAATATCGGCTAAAAAAGCGTCCAATTGATCTAAAGTTACATCCTGCGGATTGACGGCATATTCGCTTTCCATATACTGTCGAAGTTTCTTAACATCATCGCTATAGGCGGCGATGGATGCTTTGGAAAGCGATTTTTCCAAAGTCAGATACACCATATAATCTTCAATAACCTGACTCCAAGTCATTACGCCGTTGGGTTAGTGTCCGTTATCGACAACAGTTTTACAATCGCGTTATATATGCCATCGGCATCAAAGCCGCATTTGGCATAAAGTTCCTGAACAGTACCCTGTTGTATAAATTCGTCGGGCGCTCCCAGAATTTCAATTTTGCAATCATACACATTGGACGATAAAAATTCGGCTACAGCGCTGCCCAATCCTCCCACCACGGTGCCATCTTCAACGGTGACAATGTGTTTGAAACGTTTTCCAACAGTGTGCAGAATATCTTCGTCGATAGGTTTAAGAAATCTCATATCGCAGTGCATCACGCTGATATTTTGGGCTTCAAGCCGACGTATTGCTTCCGTCACAAAATTGCCCGGATGTCCGATACTTAACACTGCAATGTCGTTGCCTTCCTTCAAAATTCTGCCTTTGCCCGTGGGGATTTTCTCGAACGGCGTCCTCCAATTCAGAGTAACGCCGTTGCCGCGCGGATAACGTATGGAGAACGGTCCTGCGGAGGGTAATTGAGCCGTGTATAACATATTACGCAATTCGATTTCGTTCATCGGCGCCGCAACCGTCATGTTGGGGATCAATCTAAAATAAGCTAAATCGAACACTCCGTGATGAGTAGGTCCGTCTTCACCCACAATTCCGCCCCTGTCGAGGCACAGCACTACATGCAGCTTTTGCAATGCAATATCATGAATCACAGAATCGAAGGCTCGTTGCATAAACGACGAATATATGTTGCAGAAAGGCAAATAACCCGCCGCCGCAAGTCCGGCGGAAAAGGTTACGGCATGAGCTTCCGCAATTCCCACATCAAAAGTTCTTTCCGGGAAATGATGCATCATCAGGTTCAACGAGCATCCCGTTACCATTGCCGGCGTAATTCCCACGATTTTAGGATTCATTTCGGCTAATTCGACAATAGTTTCCCCAAAAACGTCCTGATACCTCACCGGTTTGGAAGGATTGACGGGTAAACGCTGAATTTCGCCCGTTGTTTTGTTGAATTTACCGGGGGCGTGCCATTCCGTTTGATTTTCTTCGGCAGGCTTATAGCCCTTTCCCTTTTTTGTGAGCACATGCAAAAGCGTTGGACCCTTGATGGTTTTGAGCCTCGAAAGGGTTTTGACCATAGTATTGATGTCGTGTCCGTCGATGGGTCCGAAATATCTGAAATTTAAGGATTCGAAGAAGTTTCCTTCCGACAGTACCGCCGATTTCATGGTACTTCCAAGTCGTCGTATAATCCAGCGAAATTTACCATCGCCCAAAAGATTCCATACGTTGCTTTTGATTTTATTATACTTGTTGGAGGCGGTAATCTCCGTCAGATACTTCTTCAACGCTCCCACATTCGGGTCAATAGCGATGTTATTATCGTTAAGAATCACCAGCATATCGGCATTTTGCCAGCCTGCGTTATTAAATCCTTCAAACGCCATTCCACCTGTGATAGAGCCGTCGCCTATGACCGAAATAATTTTTCTGTCTTCGTTGTTCAGCCTCGCAGCGATAGCCATCCCCAAACCTGCGGAAATAGAGGTAGATGCATGACCTACGCCAAAGGCGTCGTATTCGCTTTCCGTCATTTTGGGGAAGCCGCTCAACCCGTTGTATTTTCTATTTAAATCGAAGGATTGTTTTCTCCCTGTCAATATTTTATGGGCATAAGCCTGATGACCGACATCCCAAATAATTTTATCATAAGGTGTATTGAACACATAATGAAGGGCAACGGTGAGTTCCACCGTTCCTAAACTTGCGCCGAAATGCCCCGGATTCGCCGAACATTTGTCTATGATAAAATCCCTGAGTTCGCCGGAGAGTTGTTGTAACTGTTCAACCTTCAATTGTCGCAGGTCGTCGGGGAAGTTTATACCGGATAACAAATTTTTCATACTTTATTAAATCTTCTTTCTGTCTATTTATAAGCTATAAATAAAGAAATTACTATATAATTTCAAACGCCAAAGTTAAAACAATATTTTTGAAAGTATTACATAAAAAATCAAAACACAAGAAAAAGAAGAGGTTAGAAGGAATTATGAATTATGAATTATGAATGACGCAGATTTAGGCTAAATCTTATTTTGAGGCGCTATGGTAAGAGATAACGACTATGTACCCTTCGTTCGGCGTAGCGTCATTATAAGGCGACACCCCTAACAGGGTTTTGAACCCCTGTTAGTATCTTATTTCCGAAATTGATGTAAATTTTGGCAGAATATTCAATTTTAATATGGTCGTGGTTGTTTTCTTGACGAAGTACAAAAACCTCATTCCTACCTAATTTTCCAAACAAAACAACCTCAGTAGCCTCAGGATTAACCCACTTCTCCAACCTCATTACCTAATTATATTATTATATATTCCACAATCGGAAGAGATAAAATTAGGTAATAAGGTTTTTGTACTGTGGAGATTACCGTAGTTACTGAGGTTGTTTTGTTATTTGAATAAGGTAGAAATAAGGTTTTTGCACCTCGTAAAGAAACGACATTTTAAAACGTAAAGACGCAGTCAAATACACCCTTTTTGGTTCCGGCTTGTCCGGCTTAG
>JAISRS010000317.1 GCA_031273485.1 Prevotellaceae bacterium | reverse complement strand
CACTGCCTGAAAGGCAGGACTAATTATTATTATTTCAATTTACCTTTCAGGCAGAAGTATATCGCTGTATATTCCGCAGGTCGATGACCTGCGGTTATGAAAATTAAGCCCTTCGGGCTGTCGTTTCCTCCACCTTTCAAACCCTAACAGGGGTTTTAAGCCCTGTTAGGAGTCGCCTTCCACTTTAAATGACTTTAAACGAAAAGACGCTACATCGTTCATCGTTCATAATTCATAATTCATAATTCATAATTCAAAAAATGGTGGTATAAAGTTCATGTTTTTAATGCTTTTCAGGATAAATAAAAACAGATAAATAAAATTTTTGCTTGCATATTCGGAAAACAGATATAACTTTGCGGCGATTTTAATGTCATAACAAAAATACATAATTGAATATAAATTAATTAATAACAATAATTGCAAAGAAAAAATTATGAGTAATATTTTCAGTTCTTCAATCGGGAAGAAACTAATTATGAGTTTGAGCGGTTTGTTTCTGGTTACTTTCCTTTTGCTGCATGTGTCGATTAATCTTACGGCGCTATTTTCACGGGAAGCTTACGAAGCCGCCTGCGCTTTTATGGATACCAATATTTTTATACAAATAATGGTGCCTGTACTTGCGTTGGGATTCGTGATTCACATCCTTTTTTCAATCATTATAACACTGAAAAACAGGAATGCTCGCCCTGTGAAATATGCTGTTGGAAATAACACCGAAGCATCTTCATGGGCGGCAAAAAACATGTTTGTACTTGGCTTAATAGTTATAGGCTTTCTGGGCTTGCATCTTACACATTTCTGGGCAAAAATGCAACTACAGCATTTTCTCGGACATCATGGAGAAAACGCCTACGAATTGCTGACTCGCCTGTTCGGTCAATGGTATTATTGCGCCATATATGTTGTTTGGATCATCGCCCTGTATTTCCATATTTCACACGGATTCTGGAGCGCTTTTCAAACCTTGGGACTCAATAATTCCAAATGGATACCACGCTTACAATTAATCGCAAAATTATACGCGATTGTTGTTGCATTAGGATTTATCTCAATTCCCGTATATTTTTGGTTCGGATTAGGTCAATAACCCGTTTCCGCTATCTTAAAAAATCGAAGGAAAAATAAGAATTTAATTAAATCGAATAATTTGAAATTATAAATAATATGTCCGACAACAAATTGCAGTCACAAATTCCCGACGGACCATTAGCAGAGAAATGGACACGTCACAAAGCCAATATAAAAGTGGTAAGTCCGGCGAATAAACGTAAATTAGAAATCATCGTCATAGGAACCGGATTAGGAGGAGCATCGGCAGCGGCTTCTTTGGGAGAATTAGGATATAATGTAAAAATATTCTGCATATCCGACAGCCCAAGACGCGCACATTCCATAGCCGCGCAAGGTGGCATCAATGCCGCTAAAAACTATCAAAACGATAACGATTCGGTGTACCGGCTGTTTTACGATACAATCAAAGGAGGCGACTATCGCTCGCGGGAAGCCAACGTATATCGTTTAGCAGAAGTAAGTCGCAACATCATCGACCAGTGTGTTGCACAAGGCGTGCCGTTTGCACGCGATTACGGCGGAATGCTCGACAATCGCTCTTTCGGCGGTGCGCAGGTTTCCAGAACATTCTATGCCCGCGGGCAAACAGGGCAACAACTATTGCTGGGCGCTTACGCCGCCCTGAACCGCCAAATAGCAAAAGGCTCGGTGAAATCCTATACGCGCCACGAAATGCTGGATTTGGTGCTAATCGACGGTAAAGCAAAAGGAATAATAGCCCGAAATTTAGAAACAGGAGAAATAGAACGTCATGGCGCTCACGCTGTTGTTATCGCAAGCGGAGGATACGGTAATGTGTTCTTCCTGTCAACAAACGCAATGAACAGCAACGGCTCCGCCGCAATACAATGCTACAAACACGGCGCTTTGTTTGCCAATCCCTGCTTTGCGCAAATCCACCCCACATGTATCCCCGTTCACGGCGACCAACAGTCGAAACTTACGCTGATGTCGGAATCGCTGCGTAACGACGGCAGAATATGGGTGCCGAAAAACATAGAAGACGTGGAAAAATTACGCAAAAAACAAATAAAACCATCGCAAATCCCCGAAGAAGAACGCGATTATTATCTGGAACGCCGCTATCCCGCATTCGGGAACCTTGTTCCGCGAGATGTCGCCTCACGAGCCGCAAAGGAACGCTGCGACGCCGGATTCGGAGTGAACGAAACAGGATTGGCTGTTTTCCTCGATTTCTCAACAGCAATACAACGTTTGGGCAAAAAAGTTATTTCGGAACGTTACGGAAACCTGTTCCAGATGTACGAAAAAATCACGGATGTTGATCCCTACAAAGAACCGATGACCATATATCCTGCAATTCACTACACAATGGGCGGTATATGGGTCGATTACAATCTTATGACCACCATCCCCGGACTGTATTCAATAGGCGAGGCAAACTTTAGCGACCACGGCGGCAATCGTCTGGGAGCGTCCGCACTGATGCAGGGTCTGGCTGACGGTTATTTCGTTCTTCCCTACACCATAGGAAATTATCTTGCCGGAGAAATACAAACTCCCAAAACAGATACAAACCATGAAGCTTTCGATAAAACCGAAAAAGAAGTAAAGGAAAAAATAAATAAAATCTTCAATATAAAAGGAAAACAACCCGTGGACGCCCTGCATAAAAAACTTGGACGTATCATGTGGGAATACGTCGGCATGGCTCGAAACGAAAAAGGATTGAAAAAAGCTCTTGAATCGATTAAAGAACTCCGCAAAGAATTTTGGTCGGATGTGTTAGTCCCCGGCGAAAACACCGAATTTAATCAGGAATTGGAAAAAGCCGTGCGCTTAGCCGATTTTATTGAAATAGGAGAACTTATGGCATTAGACGCACTGAATCGCAAAGAATCATGCGGAGGTCACTTCCGTGAAGAAATGCAGACGGAAGACGGCGAAACTAAACGCGATGATAAAAATTTCTCGTATGTTGCAGCCTGGGAATACAAAGGCGAAGGCGAAACGCCCCAGTTACACAAGGAACCTCTGGTTTATGAAACTGTTCACCTTTCAACAAGGAATTATAAAGACTAATTTTTTTGAACTTTAATGAATTAAAAGAGATGAATTTTAAACTCAAAATATGGCGTCAAAAAAATAATAAATCAAAAGGACGCTTCGAAAATTATACTATAGAAAATGTGTCGTCCGATACCTCATTTCTCGAAATGCTGGATATTCTGAACGACCAACTTATCTGCACAGGTCAAGAACCTGTAGCCTTCGACCACGATTGTCGCGAAGGCATTTGCGGCATGTGTTCGCTGTATATCAACGGCAGAGCGCATGGACCAGACGATGAAGTAACCACATGTCAGTTGCACATGCGTAAATTTAAAGATGGCGACACCATCACCATAGAACCATGGCGTTCGGGCGCTTTTCCCGTTGTGAAAGATTTGGTTGTGAATCGTTATGCTTTCGACCAGATATTGCAGTCGGGAGGATTTATCTCCGTAAACACAGGCGGAGTCCCCGATGGAAACGCAATACCCGTGGGAAAAGAAGACGCCGACGAATCAATGGACGCCGCAGCATGTATAGGCTGTGGAGCCTGTGTTGCAACCTGCAAAAACGGTTCGGCAATGTTGTTCGTTTCCGCCCGCGTATCCTCTTTGGCAAAATTACCGCAAGGAAAAATCGAAGCTAAAAGAAGAGCAAAAGCAATGGTCGCAAAAATGGATGAACTCGGTTTCGGCGGCTGTACAAATACGCAAGCCTGTGAAGCCGAATGTCCCAAAGCAATCTCTATTTCTCATATCGCACGTTTGAATCGTGAATTTTTATGTGCAAAATTGCAAGATTGATAAAAATGATTAAGTCGAGATACATCTAATTATCAAAATTTTCGACTGCCCCGACGATTTGTCGGGGCTTTTTTTTAATTATGAATTATGAACGATGAATTATAAATTATAAACGATGAAGCGTCTTTTCGTTTAAGGTCATTAAAGTGGAAGGCGACTCCGAACAAGGGTTTAAAACCCCTGTTAGGAGTTGGTATCCCCACCGCGATGCTGTAGAGACGGGGCGTGCCACGTCTCTGCATCGGCGTGAGTAAAGGGCGTTGCACGCAACGCCCCTACCGCGCCCCACCGTTCGGCGTAGCGTCATTGCGACGAACAGCCGGGAACAATCCGCTTGCGCGGGTTTGTAACCCGTGCCACAGTGTCCGTTTCCTGCTGTTCCACGCACGGGTTGCAAATCCGCGTGAGCGGGGGAAAGAGATTGAGTCCGATTTTGCAGGATGTATTGCCATATAAGTTGCAGACGTCAGTTATTCATGAAAATACGTCCATATTTTAAAGCAACATACTCAAAATACCATCAATGTGGTATTGCCCAACGTTGAAAAACACCCGACCTTTGTCCCGAATTATTGAATAAATAATCATCAGATAAGTTTCTGTTGTTATTTGGATTAGTTAAAATTCCGTGACATGATTTTCAACAATTCCGCTTTCAATAATTCAGTTAAAATTAATATGTATATGAATAAAACAAGAATGTTGGACAGAAAGTGGATTGCAGGTCAAGTTGGCGGTAACGGACTTTGTTGTATAAAAATCAAGAAACAGTGTGTTGTTATTTTGGCGTTTATGCTGACAATGGCTGTTTCCGTATTCGCCCGGCAAGAAGGCGAGTATGTTATTACCGGAAAAATAACGGATGTAAAAACCGGAGAGTCCTTACCGGGGGTAAGTGTACAAATTGAGGGCGTTAACAAAGGAACAGAAACTGATTCCGAAGGAAATTATAAAATCACGCATCAGTCCGGTAAATTGACGCTGATATATTCTTTACTCGGATACAAAAATGTATATAAAGAAATTGCGGAAAGCGGGATTTACAACATTAGCCTGACTCCGCAGGAAACCGAAATAGGAGAAGTCATAGTAATTGGCGCTTTCACCCGCAAAGCAAACACATACACAGGGGCGGTGTCCACCGTAAAAGGAGAAGAACTGCGAAGAGTAGGTAATCAAAATGTCCTTCAAAGTCTGAAAAACATCGACCCTGTATTTCTCCAGATAGACAATCTCACAGCAGGTTCCAATCCCAATGTTTTACCCGATTTCCAGTTGCGCGGACAAACCGGATTCTCCGACTTGAGAGGCGATCAGTCGAATCCTAATCTGCCATTATTTATACTGGACGGTTTTGAGAGCGATTTAACCAAAATCATCGACTTGGATATAAATCTGGTAGAAAGTATCACTTTATTGAAAGACGCCACAGCCAAAGCTATATACGGTTCAAAAGCCGCCAATGGAGTGGTTGTTATAGAAACCAAACGACCCGCATACGGGCAGATAAGAATATCCTATAACGGAAGCAGTAACATCGAAATACCCGATCTCACAAGCTATAATCTTACCAATGCGGCAGAGAAATTGGAGGCGGAAAGACTGGGCGGACTTTATTTTTCGGATAATGCAGAAACGCTGTTGAATTATCAATTAATCTACAACAATAAATTAAAAGAAGTGCTTGCCGGTGTAAATACCGATTGGCTGGCACAGCCTGTACGTACGGGAACAGGTCAAAAACACTCTCTGTACCTGGAAGGAGGAAGCGATCAGCTGCTTTACGGAGTGGATATGTCATATAATAATATTCTTGGAGTGATGAAAGGCTCCGACCGCAACACTTTTTCCGGAGGAATATCTCTAACCTACCGAACAAAAAAGGTGCTGTTCCGCAACAAACTTTCGGTTGTTTATAACGAAGCTCACGATTCGCCCTGGGGCGCTTTTGAAAACTATGCCCAGATGAACCCCTACAGCCGTCTTTATGACGAACAGGGCAGGCTTGTACAATACTATAATTACGGACAAAACAATGCAACTAAAGTCGGTAATCCGATGTGGAATGCAACAATTAACACTAAATATCTCTCAAAATATACCGATATCACAAATAACCTGTATGCCGAATGGTCGGTACTTGACAATTTAAGGTTTATCGGACGGTTCGGATTAACTAAAAAAAGCCCTTCGTCCGACATCTTTAAACCCGCTTCGCATACGGATTTTGTGAACTACGATATATTCCAAAAAGGCTCATATTACAAGTCCAATGGAGAAAATCTAAACCTCAACGGCGATTTGGGCGTAAATTATTCTCTGACTTTCGGAAAAAATCTCCTTTTCTTCAATGGACAGGTGAATATATCCAATATTACAGGCGATAATGTTTACATGGAAGCGGAGGGATTTCCAAACGACAATATGGATCACATTATTTTCGGAACACAATACAAAAAAGACGGTTCTCCCGGAGGTTACGAAACTGTTTCACGCAGCGCCGGCGGGATAGCCTCAATAAACTATTCGCACAACAATCGGTATCTGTTTGACGCCAACTACCGAATTACCGGCTCTTCGGAGTTTGGAGCCAACAACCGCTGGGGGTCATTCTGGTCGCTGGGAGCAGGATGGAACATTCACAACGAATCGTTTCTGAAAGAATCCAAACAGATTAATCAACTGAAACTGCGCTTTTCCACAGGATATACCGGTTCTCAAGGATTCAGCACATACGAGGCATTAGCTACAGTGAAATATTTTACAAATACCTCTTACAATGGCGCAATCGGTTCATATCTGGCAGGACTTGCAAACCCCAATCTGCAATGGCAAAAGAAATACGACCAAAACGTCGGACTGGATATAGTTCTGTTCAATAATCTGCTCAACGCCCGTTTCGACTACTACACCGCTACAACGGAAGGAATGTTGACCGACATCACGACGCCTCAATCCACCGGATTCACCACCTATCGCGAAAACTTGGGCGAGGCGGAGAACCGCGGCTACGAAGCACACCTGAGCGCCCGTGTATGGGAGTCAAAGTCGAAGCGAAACTACATAAGACTGTTTGCTTCTGTGGCTCAAAACACAAACAAACTAAAGAAAATATCGGAAAGTTTACGGCAGTTCAACAACGAACAGGATGAAAAGCTGAGCAATCTGCCACTTGCACGTTATGAAGAAGGACAGTCAATGAACACTATCTGGGCTGTGACTTCCTTAGGCATAGACCCCGTGAACGGAAAAGAAATCTTTGTGAAAAAAAACGGCGAAATAACATACGAATACTCCACCGGCGATTTGGTAGCATCCGGAGATGCGCAACCTAAAATCAACGGAAATATCGGATTCAACGGTGAAATCCATAATTTCGGAATCGGAGCGATATTTACTTACCGTCTGGGAGGACAAATATACAACCAAACGCTGATTGACAAAGTTGAAAATGCTGATTTAAGCTATAACACGGATCGAAGGGTATTTACCGACCGCTGGCAAAAACCCGGCGATGTGGCGCTCTACAAGTCGATTACCGACCGCAGCAGCACACGACCCACGTCGCGTTTCGTGGAAGACTGTAATACCTTGACTCTGGCGTCGGTTAATGTATATTACGATTTCAGGGACAGCGGACTTGTGAAAAATTCCTTTCTCAAAAGTCTAAAGGTTAGCGCTTATTCCAACGACTTATTTATATTATCATCCGTAAAAACCGAACGCGGAACAAGCTATCCCTTCTCCCGCATGGTATCGGTAGCAATACAAGCAATTTTTTAATCAAACTAAATATGATTATTATGCAATTATATAGAAAATCTATCAATCGTTTATGGCTGCTCGGAGCAGTATTATTTGTAGCCTCATCGTGTAACGACTGGCTGGAGGTGCGCCCCAAATCCGAAATCCCCACAGACATTCATTTCGAACGTGAAAGCGGATACGCCGATCAACTGGCGGGAGTATATACCGCACTGTATGGAATCCCTTTGTATGGATGCGACATGAGTTTCGGACTGATGGAAGTCCTTTCTCAAAACTACGATCTGAATACAAACAGCGTTTACCGTTATGCCGCCATGTATAACTATAATGAAACCGGAACAAAAGCACGTATCGACCGGTTGTGGACCATGGCTTATAACTGCATAGCCAACCTGAACATACTGCTGGAATATGTCAATAAAGCCGATCCGGCTATTTTCAGCGATAATCATTATGAGCAATATAAAGGAGAAGCGCTGGGGTTGCGCGCATTTCTGCATCTCGACCTGCTGCGCATCTTCTCTCCAAGTCCGGTCAGTAATCCCAATGCCTTGGGCATACCATACGTTACGGAATATTCCACCGCCGTTACCGGACAAAAAACGGTTAATGAAACATTGGACTTAATCATCAATGATTTGAACGCCGCCGTCGATATTCTAAAAGCAGATTCCATTCGTAACAGTAATACATATTATGCCGACAGAAGAGAACGCCTCAAATATTTCAATTACTATGCGGCTGTAGCCGCACTTGCCCGCGCATACATGTATAAAGGCGATAAAATCAACGCACTCAAGTATAGCGAAGAGATTATTGCGGAAGGAGAAACATTTAACAGCGTGTTTCCGTGGACGCACTATTCCGCTCTTGAAACTACTTACGAATATGAATGTAACCGCATTTTCAGTACGGAACATATATTCAGTCTTGCCTACAGTGGAATGGACAATGTTGTGAAGTATTATTTCACTTCATTAGCGGGTGACAATGACCTTTCGCCTTCGGAAAACAAGGCGGATGTTATTTTTGAAAGAACCGCCAAAGGGTATGGAAACGATTACCGAATGTTGAAAGGTTTTGCCTACGACGGCGAAAAGAAATATTTCTGGAAATATCATCAGTATGAAAACGGACCTTATAACGAACGCTTGCCGATTATTCGCAAATCGGAATCCTATTACATTGCAGCGGAGATTCTCAAAGACAGTGAACCTGCCCGTGCGGTGGAACTGTTGAATATTGTTCGCAGTTACCGTAATCTAAGCGCTTTTTCTCTGCCCGACAATCTTACTCCGGACGAAATCCGGCAGGAGATTTACAAAGAATATCGAAAGGAATTTTTGGGCGAAGGACAACTTTTCTTTTACTACAAACGACTTAATTCCGCAAGGATTGAGGGAGCGGCAGTAAACGCCAACGACGCCATCTACGTGTTGCCCATACCGGATAATGAAATTGAATTTGGCGGACGGAAATGAAAACAATAAAAACAAGATATAATGAAAACAGTTAAAATAATAGCGCTGCTAAGTTTCACCTCATTGATTGCAACTACAAGCTGCGAAAACAATGGGTTTTACTATCGGGATACTCCGCGAGTACGCATTGAAGCTCCCTACGAATGGGCTTTGGGAACCGATTCGCTCGAATTTTCATTTGTGACCCTTCCGCTTGATGTTGCGGAAAAAGAGATATTTGTTTCCCTCTTCATCATGGGAAATGCAACCGATCATGACCGGAACGCCAATCTGGAAATCGTTGCCGGTAAAACAACGGCAACAGCAGAACATTACGAATGTCCCGCACAGGTTACAATACCTGCCGGCAGCATCAAAACCGATTTCCCTGTCATATTGAAACGTACAAATGATTTACAGGAAAAAACAGTACGCCTGTATATACATGTCATCGAATCGGAATCATTCAAAGCAGGCGTTACGGAACAGGATCACTTGCTTTTTAAATGGAACGATATACTTAGCCGACCCAACAACTGGAACGATTTGACGGAATTTTTCGGAGATTTCAGTCTGGAGAAATATCGCTTCATATTGAGCGTAACCGGAGTGTCGAAATTTGATACGGCTGCAATGAGCTGGGCTGAATTGAACAATTACAGAATCAAGGTGAAAACCGCACTGGACGAATACAACGCATCACACCCAAATAATCCGCTCAAGGATGAGAACGGACAACTAATAGAGTTTTAACATTTATTCCATTAACAACCACAGATTAAAATGAAAGATTTAATAAAATATTTATTCCTGTTCATGGCGCTTTCCACCTTCTTTTTTGCCTGCTATGACGATAAGGGAAATTACGACTACCTGACAAGCGAAGAGGTGGGCGATATAAAGATTGATACCATAGGCGTCGAGAATCGTTATATCCTTTTAACAACACTGAATATCGGCGACCGTGTTACCTTAGACCTCAACGTAACTTATATCTATCCCGAAAACTTAAAATACTATTGGATCGCCTATCCATACCCGTATGGAGCGGTTCAACAGGGAAATGCAATGGTATATCCACCGGCGGACACACTCGGCAAAGAAAAGAAACTTGATTGGACGGTCAATCTGACTCCGGGCTGGTGGACATACAACTTTGTTGTGGAAGATACGGTAAGAGGATTGAAAAGTTCGTACCGTTTCCAGTACGGCACAATAGCCCAGCCCGGCGCCAGATCCGGCGTTTACATTCTGTCCGAATACGACGGACAAACGGACATTGATTTATACACAAGTTCATTGTGCCTTATCTTTGGAGGCGACAGCTTTACTCCACATTATTATAGCAGTCTGCAAGGAACAATGCTACCCGGCAAACCGCTTTTTATCGGTTTCGGGCAAGATTACTATTACGTATTTACCGAAGAAAACGGCTACCGGTTGAATACCTCCGGACTTACGTTGATGGATGACTTCAGCGGCATGTTTTACGATGTGCCGAGCTATAGACCGCAGGCGGTAAGGTATATCAACAGTGGAGAGTTTCTTATCAACAACGGCAAACTGCATGTACTTTACACCAACAGGGCTAATGACAGAAAGTTTTCCGCTCCGATTGCAGGAAATTATCAGGCGGGGAATTACCTGTCACAAATGACACGCACCTCGTACAGTCCGGTTGCCGACGCAATAAATGCCGACCAAATCATATTCGACGAACAAAACCTGGCTTTTCGTCCTTACTTCTCCGCTGCAACATCCCTCAGCCAGTTTAAATCCACCCTGCCCGACGCTTTTGTTAATGCCAATCATTTCCCCGCAAAACCGACGGCAATATTCAGCAGTAACGGCGGACAGACATACAGCATCTTGCAACACGGCGGAAAACCATATCTGTACATCACAAACTTCTATAATGTGGTGGACGACGGCGACCTTTCCGGCAACGGTATCAATTCCATTATTGATCTAAGCGGATGTGCGGATATCGGTCAGGCAAAATATTTCTGCTCCTCCACAGCCGGCTCCGCCTTTTTTTATGCAACAGACAAAACGGCATACTCTTTCACTCCTTCGTCGGGGCAAACCGATGCGGTTACCATCTACGAATGTGAAACCAACGAAGAAATCACCTGCCTGCAACAAATGATTTCGGGAGGTTTTCCCACACAAGGCGCCGTGTTCTGGGTAGCGGTGTGGAACAACGTTACCCAAGAAGGCAAACTTGTGGAATATGAAATAGACCCGTATTCGGGAACGCCACGCTCACAATGGGGTCCCATGTTTGGCGGAATAACCCAAAATCCACGCATTTTTACCGGTTTCGGCAAGATTAAAAGCATGACCATAAAATCATAACATACAATGAAAACAAAAACATACGTACTGATTCTCCTAATAACCTGCCTCCTGTCGGGATGCACACAAACATCAACATCTTATGTTATAACCGGAAAAATCGAAGGACTGCCCGAAGGCGCACATATACAATTGACGCCGTTTAGCCATAATCCGGAAAAACCTGTTGCCGATACTGTTATTTCCCCCGACGGGACATTTATACTGACAGGGAAAATCGAAGAACCCCGTCTGGTGTCCCTATCAGTTGCCGGTTACTATGGCAGGTTTAACTTTATTTTGGAAAACTCCAGGATTCGTATCACCGGAACTGTTGACAGCGATAAACATAACAACGCAACCTTCTACAATTTCGATAATGTAACCGTAAGCGGTTCCGCATTAAGCGAAGAATATCTCCGTAAGGTAAGCATACGCGATACATTGAATATCATGTACAGGACAAAGAACGAAAAACATAAAGTCATCAGCGAATTAATCGGACAAGCTCGAATGAAAAAAGACAAAGCCGCCGCAGATTCGCTGTCGCAAACCGAGGCTTATAAAAGTCTTGAAGCCGATGAAAAGCTATTCTTTGAAACTGTTAGCGATAAATACGCCAAACTCATTTCGGCAAACAAAGATTCTTTCTGGGGACCTTTACTCATGATTAGTCTGATGAGTTATTTCGGCGAAGAGCAGAAAGCATGGTATGAAGCAATGTCCGACGAGGCTAAAAACAGCTATTACGGACAACTTGTAAAAGAAGAACTGTATCCGGCAGGGATAATAGGACAAACCGCTTTAGAATTTACCGTAAAGGACGGCAACGGAAAAGAAAGCGCTTTTTCCACTCTGCGGCAAGGTAAAAAGTATATTCTGATTGATTTCTGGGCTTCGTGGTGCGCCCCATGTCGAAAAGAGATTCCCAATTTAAAAAAGGCGTATCAACAATACGCCGACAAAGGGTTTGAAATCATCAGTATTTCCATTGATAAAAAAGAATCCTACTGGAAAAAAGCTCTGGAGGAAGAACAACTGCCATGGCTTAATTTCCTGGATCATACGGATGTCGCCAATCTTTATAAAGTAAAAGCAGTACCAACCGTATATCTGGTTGACAACAAGGGTATATTGGTTGCAGAAAATATAAGGGGAGATAAGCTGCTGGAGAAACTCGCCGAACTGTTCAAGTAATATGTTTTTAGAGGTTCCCATAATACTTCCGAAGTTTCCCATAATGCCAAAATGACATTTTCGAGATGCTTTTTAGTATTAATTTGACCTTCGGAGGTATTTCGACGATGCTTTTTGGTATTAAAGGGATGCTTTTTGGTATTAAATAGAGGTTCGAAAGGTGTTTTGCGAGCTTTTTCAGTATTAAAAGGATACCCCCCACTCGCGCGGATTTGCAATCCGTGCGTGTAATAAATAAGGAGAGTATTAGATTTATAGTAGCACACGGGTTACAAACCCGCGCAAGCGGAAACACGCGTGGATTTGCCATTTTACGCGTTTTTTGCCTCAGAACACGCGTGGTTTTGCCTCAGAACACGCGTGGTTTTGCCATTTAACGCGTTTTTTGCCTCAGAACACGATGGTTTTTGCCGTTTTACGCGTTTTTTGCCTCAGAACACGATGGTTTTTGCCATTTAACGCGTTTTTTGCCTCAGAACACGATGGTTTTTGCCATTTAACGCGTTTTTTGCCTCAGAACACGCGTGGATTTGCCATTTAACGCGTTTTTTGCCTAATCCTGCGCACAGGTTTGCCGTATTAAGGACTTTAAGGACTTTAAAGTCCTTAAAGTCCTTAGCACCCTTAGTACTGCCGCTCGCGCGGATTTGCAATCCGTGTGTATAATAAATAAGAAGAGTATTAGATTTATAGTGGCGCACGGGTTACAAACCCGCGCGAGCGGAGAGGTGACGCACGAGTTACAAACCCGCGCGAGCGGAATTACACTATATAAATTTCATCCCGGAAGTTCAGAGAACAAAATTACACTATGTAAATTTCATCCCGGAAGTTCAGGGAACAAAATTACACTATGTAAATTTCATCCCGGAAGTTCAGGAAACAAAATTACACTATGTAAATTTCATCCCGAACGTTGCGGGAACAAAATTACACTATGTAAATTTCATCCCGAACGGTTAAAAAAATCGCTGTCATAATGGATAAATATTTTTTGATGTACTATGGATGGTTCGGCGTAGCGATAGCCCGAAGGGCTTAATTTTCATAACCGCAGGTCGATGACCTGCGGAATATCCCTCTCGAACTTCTGCCTGAAAGGCAGAACTAATTATTATTATTTCAATTTACGTGTCAGTCCCTGCCTTTGACTACATCAGTCCTGCCTTTCAGGCAGTTGTTAGAGAGGTTGCTTCCGCAGGTCGATGACCTGCGGTTATGAAAATTAAGCCCTTCGGGCTGCTTAACGACCTTTTCGTTCGGCTGTGCCGAACAAAGAAAACATAGTCGTCATCTCCATCCATAGCACCTCAAAATAAGATTTAGCTGTCATAATGGATAAATATTTTTTGATGTACTATGGATGCAGGTTATGACTATGTCCCCTTAGGGGCTGTCATTGGCAGGCGAAAACCGAAGCAATCCAGAAAAACAAAGCATAGACTAAGTCTATTTCCGGATTGCTTCCGGATTGCTTCCGGCTCGTTCCTCGCAATTCACAATTCGCAATGACGACAAGCGCCGATGTCATTGGCAGATGCAGAGACGCAAAGCATTGTGTCTCTACAATAGCACCTCAAAAAAAGATTGAGCCGATGTAAGGTTGTTGTGTTTGGGAAATAAGGTAGACATAAGGTTTTTGTACTTCGTCAAGAAAACAACCATATTAATATTGAATATTCTGCCAAAAATTACACCAATTTCAGAAATAAGATACTAATATATCACAACTAACCCGTTTCGTTTTCCCTTAATAAAAAAGGCGCTCTGAAAAGAGCGCCTTTTTTTAAGTTTTATAACCTGTTATTATTTAATAACTATGGTTATTTCCGAACGGCGGTTTCTTGAACGACCATCAACAGTCTGGTTATCTGCTATTGGTTTGTCGGGACCGTAATATTCGGTAGTTATGCGTTTAACATCAACATTCTTTTGAACCAAGTAATTTTTAACAGCTTCGGCACGTCTTTTCGACAGTTGCATGTTGTATGCGTGAGTATAAGTAATGTCGGTGTGTCCCACTACTGTTACGTTTGCGTTCGGATTCTTCGTTAATAAATCAACCGCTTTATCCAGTTCAGCATGATACTGCGATTTGATGTTATATTTATCAACATCAAATTCTACGTTTTGAATCTTCGGTGACAGCGGGCAACCCTTGTTCGATGCGGGACCTGCTTCATCGGGACATTCGTCGTCAAGGTCGGCAACACCGTCGCCGTCACGATCCGGACAGCCTTTTAATTCTGTGGAACCGGGTTGGTCGGGGCATCTGTCGTCTTTGTCGGCTACGCCGTCGCCATCACGATCCGGGCAACCTTTAGTGGCTTTCAATCCGGCTTGATCGGGACATTCGTCGTCAAGGTCGGCTACGCCGTCGCCGTCAACGTCGGGACATCCCTGCAGTTCTTTTGTTCCCGTCTGATCCGGGCATCTGTCTTCCTTATCGGGGAGACCGTCGCCGTCGCGGTCGGGGCATCCGTTTGTTGATGCGGGACCGGCTTCATTCGGACAGGCATCCTGATCATCGGGTATGCCGTCGCCGTCGGTATCGGGACAACCCTGATATTTCTTCAGACCCGGAACTTCGGGACATCTGTCTTTCTTGTCGGGTACACCGTCTTTATCGCGGTCATTGTCGCCTGCCATTAGCGGCACTTTTACCATCACGTGAAAATCTGCCGAATAGTTCTTGTTGTCGCCGAAGGGCCACAAGTTTTTGATAATTGTGTTGGAGCCGATCCACACATACTGCCATGCACGCAAGCCTATGCCCGCCGTAAATTTCCCGTATTGATCGTATTGAAGGGGTACGGATACTCCTAAATTTTTCCATTCCGCATGAGGAATCAAATTGTAGGAGTGAAATTTGTACGTTTTAGCCGCCGAACTTTGACCGAGTGCAATGTAGGGAGTGAAGTTTACAAAGAAAGGAGTTGTTGCGATATGATAGTCCAGCGAAGCGGCAACCACTGTGGGTAAACCCATCCTGTACTCTCCTTTTTGGGGTCCGGTACCGTAGCGATTTAATAAACTTTCGATACCTGTGGGGATTCCGCTGCCGTTGTTTAAGGCTCTATAATTGGCATTTTTAGAAGAAAATCTTCCTAAATCAATTACCGAAACGCCGGCTTTTATGCGATATTCCGCCACTTTATTTCCAATAAGTTCATCGGGACGATATTCGTATTCAACGCCAACATCGGCTCCAAAGCCCAGTTTGATGTCGCCGGAGATACCTGCTTCGCCCAATTGTCCGGAAACGGGTCTAAGTTCTCTGTTGCTGCCCATTAACGTTCCCTGGTAATTTTCGGCAAAAGCAAATGCCGAAGCTCCGTTAAAGAGCAGTTTACCGGTAACGCCCGCTTTCAACAGATGATTGCCCTGATTCAGCAGCGTATAGGCAGCCGACACAAATATCTGGTCATAAATTGCCACGGCGGCTGTTGTAACCTCCGGCTGTTGCACATTTTGAAAAACTTCCAGTCCGCTGATATACCTGTTGAAAAATTCCGAAGCGATTTCTTTCGGCATTCCGTTCACCGAAGCCTGCCAGCGTTTACTGTATCCGGCAGCTAAAGCGAAACGGTCATTTACCGAGTACATCAGATTCAAAATGTCCAGCTGACCGCCGAAATATCCTCCATGCAAATCTTTATTCAAAGTAGCGGAGTTGTATCCCAAGTAGCCTTTAATATCGTTACGGGCGGTAGCGGGGATGTCTAAATCAAGAAACTCGGATCTGTAGTCCAGCAAATCGCTGTAAAACTTTGCGCTAAAAATGACTTTTTTGCGGGAAAGAATCAACAAGTCGTTGTGTACGCCGCTGCTGGCTCCAAACAGCGTAACATCAAACTTGTACTTGCTTCCGGCTAAAGACGCCGGATTTAATTTACCTGCAGTAACCCCTGAATACGGGCTACTGATAAAAGGTGAAAATTCCTGTGCCTTAGCAATAAAACTAAAGACACAGAGCATAAATAATAAACCTGATAACCTTTTTTTCATAATACATTTTAATTTAATTCTTAATATAATATTTATTTTTCTAATTTATAATTTCAATTCATTAAAATTATGTGCTTCAAATCGGTTATATTTTCAAGCGCTTGATTTAAGATATGTTTGAACCATACAACCTGCCATAAACATCAACGGAATGTTCAATATCCGGCGTTTTTTAATTGATATGAATTATAGTTCTTTAGAGGTTTCCTTAGAGGAAAATTATCGGAACTGCAAACCGACAGGCGGAATTGCGCCTGACAGGCAGTTTTTTTTGATACATTTAAAGAACTTTATGTTTAAAAAATCCATTAATAATGTTTAAATCTTTTGCAAAAACCTTTTTTCGGGATTTTTGAACTTTGAATCACATCTTTTAATGTGTGCAAAGGTATGAATTATAATTTACCCTACAAGCGTAATTATCAATTTTATTTATCCACACCTTTTTTGTTTTGCATATTTCTTTCGGATTGAAATTGTGATGTAAATACAATGCAAATCATTATTTATCAGCTAAATTATACGGTGAAATTATTGATAAATTACAGGGAAATCATCCCGTAAATTACGGTAAAATTGTCCGGTTTTTGAGGACAAATTAGCCATAAACAGTGGAAAGATTATCCGTTTTCTTTATGGTTTTCGTTTTTCTTTTTACGGATAAAATCGGAATAAACGGTAAAAAAATCGTAATTTAGAATCAGCGAAATCCGGCTTAATCCGGCTAAGGGGAAATTATCTGTTTTAACATTGGCGGATTATTATTATGACGGAAATTCGGATGAAGATTCATATTGTTAAACTCCAAAATGGCGATTCTTATGATATTCTCTTATCCAATGCTTCAAGTGGCTTGCAATCTATTACCCCATCTTAAAGTATGATGATGAAGAGTAGATTGGAAAATATTTTTTTGTAATGGGTTCAAGTCCGGGATGGCTAATAATTTTTCATTTTGTCCGATTTTTAATTCGCACAATTTAACGTTGTTAATTTCCGCAATAATATCATTAAACGATAATTGACGACTGTGTTTTTTGTTATATGTTTGAAGGAAAAGATATATCGTCTTTTCCATTTCATTGATTATCGCATAAGCAAACACACAAATTTGTACATATCCCCCCGTCCCGCTACGCCGGAGCTAAAAGCAGGCTTCCAGCTTGCATCTCCGTCTTATTACGAAGCAGGAATCCCCTTCGTTCGGCTTGTCGTCATTGGTCGTGCGTTGCATTATTCTTCCTCTCCATCGGATAAATTCGACGATAGAAAAGAATTTGTGTAACCGTCAGGTTTCTTAACGAGGGAGAAATTACTAAATGCGTGCAACGTTACAAACGTTTAGCCGCCAATTTCTCGTTAGGAAACTATGGGGTCTGTCATTGCGACGGCGAGAAACGAGCCGGAAACAATCCATACCAAGTCCATACCAAGTCCATACCAAGTCCGTACCATGTCCCCTCGTTCGGCGTAGCGTCTCGCTACGCCGAACGGGATGACCCATACCAAGTCCATACCAAGTCCATACCAAGTCCGTACCAAGTCCATACCAAGTCCATACCAAGTCCATACCAAGTCCATACCAAGTCCATACCAAGTCCATACCAAGTCCATACCAAGTCCGTACCAAGTCCATACCAAGTCCGTACCAAGTCCATACCAAGTCCGTACCAAGTCCGTACCAAGTCCGTACCAAGTCCATACCAAGTCCATACCAAGTCCAT
>JAISRS010000310.1 GCA_031273485.1 Prevotellaceae bacterium | reverse complement strand
AATTCATAATTCATAATTCATAATTCGTAATTCGTAATTCGTAATTCGTAATTCATAATTCGTAATTCGTAATTCGTAATTTGTAATTCGTAATTCATAATTCATAATTCATAATTCATAATTCATAATTACTTTATTAATAGGTGTCTTGATTTTATGCCTGTTTTCTCAAAGGCGGATTTCAGTTCGAGGGCTTCTTTTTTCAATTTTTCACCATCTTTGACATCCAGCCCGTTGGCGACAAGCAAGGTGGCGTATTTAGCCGCATTGTCGGGTTCATCCAGATAGAAATAGATTTTACTTAGATTAAAATATGCGGCATATCTTAATCTAACGTCCGCTTTATGCTTGGGGTCGGTATATTTTTCCGGAATGCTTTCGAAATATTCGATTAAATGGTTTACTGTATCTCTGTTCATCGGAGTTTCAATCGTCATCGACTGCAATGCTTCTCTTAAAGAGGCGACTGCATTTCGGAACGGTTCGTTTTCATTGTGTTTTTTTTCATCAATTATTTTGAGAATGTCCCGCCCGTACTCCGATTTAAATCCATACCGTCCGGTTGCCGTCGAGGAAAGGTGTTCGGCGGATTTCAACGAATGCTGCCGATAAAAATCGGATATAAGTACTTCGCGATTATTATTCCAGAAATCCGCCGCATTTTTTCTTTTGGTAAATTCCTCCGAAACATAGGTAATATTACCTTTTCGATTGTAAAATACTACGTTATACAATATTTGTTCTCCGGAGCGTATAATGCCGGACGCTTCAAATGTGTAAGTAACATGAGCCGAATAAAAATAGTTGACTGCCGTAACTTTTCCCGACCGGTCTTTGACCTCCTGTTTGCGTTCGTTGACATCGCTGTTGGAGATAATGATATTCCCCAATTTCAATTCCAAAGATAACTGCGCATCATTCGGCTCGTCGGTTTTAGTCTGTCCGTGAACAAGCAGGGCGTTGTTGATTTCTTCTACCGAAATGTTTTTTTGCACAACGCCGGTTGCCTCCACAACTGTTGTATAATAAAAGAAAACAGGGGTACGCGGCTGCGTCGGCAACGACCGATAAGAACATGTAAACCAGTGATTGTCGATATCGACACTTTTGGTTTGTGCAACTGCTGTTGATAACAACAAGTGTAGAAAACTGAAAATTAAAATAATTTTTTTCATGTAACTGTAATGTATAATATTGCTCCTACTCTGTTGAAGGCTTTTCGGAATCCGCCGTTTATGTTTTTATTTTTCATTAAATTATTAACATCAGGCTGCAAAGGTATAATAATTTCTTTTTACGGAAGAAATAAAATAAATGGACGACCATAAACCGGGAAATTCGGAACTCCGGATTCCTGTAATTTTACTCTTGAAAAATTATTTCATGTCACTAAACCTTGGGAAAGAGCTCTTAAAAAATTATTTAACATCACTAAAACCTTGTTGCGGAATCTTACAAAATTATGGAACCGTACAAAACCTTTGTCACCTGCTCTTAAAGAATTATGAAGTGATAAAAAATAAAAATTTTGTTACTTGCAACAGTTTATTATGACGCCGAAACGTTTTAGTGCAGCATCATACAAAATTATGGACGGCTGCTGTCGTTTTTATGTACTCTCATAATTTTTTAAGAGAGCTACACAGTCGTTTTAATGCAGTCCCATAATCTTTTCAGGAGAATTTTATCTACTTTAAAGAGTTTGGTTATCAATTCGAGTTGTTTTACCAACCTGAGGAAACCTTGAAAAATCAAGTTTTTAGAGGTTTCATTGTTATATGTAGAGTTATCAACTTCATTTGTGAAAGAAGATTTAGCCCGAATGTTTGGCGATGAATGGAATAAACAGTACTTTTGCGAAAATAAGTCAGTAAAGATGCATACGACAACGCATAAGATAATCAGCGGCGACAGCCGACAGATGAGCGAATTAAAAGACAGGAGCGTGAAATTGACGGCGTACCTCTATTTGGAGAATAAAACGTTTCTGAAAGCGAGATTGACGAAAATGGAGAACTCTTTGGATTTTAAATATAAAAGTAATTTTGTAAATTCGCATAGTTTAACTTTATAAATAATAGATAGATGAAAATAAGAAACATAGAACTTCATAATTACAAAAGATTCGTGAATGAAAAAAAACTTTCTTTTTGCGATTCAGATGGAAAAATAAATGATTTGACGTTGATAGTTGGAAACAACGGAACGGGAAAATCTTCTTTACTGCAAGCCATTGTTGCATTGATTGCACCATTAACACGAGATAGATTTAAAGTCGCGGGCATTGATTGGAGTGGATTTGAATATCGCTTTATACAAAGTGGACTGATGCCATTAAATATGCAAGCCACAATCGAATTTTCAGAAAGTGAATTGGAGGAAACAATAAATTACGCCAAAAAATTAAATGACTTAGGCGATAAATCAGGTGTACCAAACAAAAATAAAGAAATTACAGTAAAGTTTGACTATGACAAAAAACGACCTGTTGTTTTTGGTACAGGCGATGGAAATTATTTACAATTTTCCGGTTATCAATACGCCAAGAAATTAACATCATTTGAACCTGATAAGTCAAAACTGTTTGAAAAAGTCGGTAATATTTATTGGTACACCGAGCAGCGAACCTCATATAATATCAATGATATTTTTGAGAAACAAAAACTCCAAATTGATTCAATACGCTCTTTTCTATCAAATGCATACAGTTTTCATATTGCCATTACAGAAAAAAACAGGAAATTGAGAAAAGGGGAATTTGATTTTTACGAAAAACTGTCAAAATTATATTCAACAGTTTTTACGGATAGAAAATTTATTGGTTCTGCGCCTCGTTTTGATGTGTTTGAAGAAAATAAGGTACCTGATTTTTTCTTGTCGGATGGACACAGTCAATATGAATTATCGGAGATGTCGGCAGGTGAACGAGCAATATTCCCGATTCTTATGGACTTTGCAAGATACAATATCAATAATTCAATAATTATTATTGATGAAATTGAATTGCATTTGCACGCGCCATTGCAACAAGCTTTGATTCGCGCCTTGCCAAAATTGGGATATAATAATCAATTTATATTAACAACACATTGATATGGTGGCGAATATGTTTGATGAATCGGAAAACCAAATAATCAGATTAAAATAATGGCTAAAATTTTAACAATATATTGTGAAGGGAAAAGAGGTAGTCACGACTTCGACATTCTCGAAAAGGTTGCTGGCGATACTCCCTTTTGTGGGTTAGCCCTTCGGTGTCAGTGTAATTCAGTGACCGAAGTGTCGGCGTTTACGGCACAAAAAAAGCGCTAAAGAAAAATCCTTAGCGCCTTTAACATTACTTAATCCTTTACTATTCATCATCGTGTCTTCTACGACCGCTTGACTTTTCTATTATTTCTTTAGACAAACTTGCGGGGACTTCTGCGAAATGCGAAAATTCCATTGTGGATGTAGCTCGTCCTGAGGTTATGGTACGCAGTACCGTAACG
>JAISRS010000287.1 GCA_031273485.1 Prevotellaceae bacterium | reverse complement strand
AATTTCTTTTTTGTTTATAATTTCTTTTAAATAATGGCGCAAAAGTAATAATAATTTTTCAATACAAAACAAACCAAATGAAAAAAAAATTGTTATTAACGTTTTTTTGTCTGAATCAGAATTGGCAGAATTAAAGGATTGGCAGGATAATGAGAGAGTTACGAAAGATGTAAAAATTAAAAGGATGCTAAATTTTTTTTTTCGGTGTATATAAAATATATAGCGTATTTTTTACAATTGTCCGAATCATGAGTAAAGGATTTTCATGATTCATATCAGCCGTGCCTCCATACTGCGCTTGTATCTTCATCCATCTAATTTCCACATTCTACCTTCCCGTTGCCCCGTATTGCGCTTTGTCTTATTTTGCGCCGTATTCTTTAAGTATATTTACCGTTTCGGCGTAACCGTTCATGGAGGCAAGTATCAACGCCGTCATGCCATTATTGTTAGTGGCGTTCACATCTGCTCCTTTTTCCAATAAGATTTTCACCTTTTCCACATCTCCTTTCTCCGCCACAACAATCAATTGTTCCGGTGGAAACTTTTCAGGTAACCTCTAAAAACTGCTTTTTCGGCGTTCGACGGCGATTTTTAAATCCTCATTTACAATTAGTAAACTCCGGTTTAAAAATCTTGTCTGCCTTGAAAAATCAAGTTTTTAGAGGTTACCTTCAAATATTTAGTCATAATTTTTCTTTTTTTGTCCCCTTGCGGGAATAGTTTATAAATAATTTATTACTTATTTTCTGTCCTCCATATCTGCTTGCGCAGGTTTGTAACCCGCGCCGGTATATCTATCTAATAATCCTTTGGGGGACTTCTAAAAACTTGTTTTTCAAGGCAGACAAAACTTTTACTCGCAGTTTACCCATTGTAAAAGAAGACTTAAAAATTGATGTCAATTTATTTTAGCCCGTATTTTTCTTGCATAATCAACAAGGCTTCTGCGTTTCCTTTTGCATCGTCCACCGGATTGTGAGTATGTTTTGTTTTTCGCAAGTGTTTGAAATTTACCTTCGTATCTTTTTCAAGTCCTTTGTACAAACTTCCCAGATTTTGAGAACTGTATCCAAAAGGATTTGTTTCTAAAAAATGATGAAAATACCAGCATATAAACATCCAGTCGAACCCGTTGTTATCGCTGATAAATATCGGTTTATCTTCGCAATTTGTTTTTATCCAGTCGGCAAAGGCTTTCATTACTTTTTGCGGTTCTTCAAACTGTAGCGTTTCCTCTCTGGAATGTTTGGAAACTTTAAGCATTTCCGGAACATACCTGTCCGAAATCGGTTTTAGTTTGCCGTAGAAGGTTTTATCCAAGTGGTTATCTACCACCACAGCGCCAAAAGAGACCATAGAATAGTCGCCCGGAATCGGACCGTCACTCTCTATATCTACCATTATGTATGTCATTTTCTTATTACATTTAAAAATTTCCCTACTCTGTTGAAGGGTTTTCGGGTTACGCCCTGTTTTTTATTACGTCTTTACGAAATACGGTTACCGTAAACTAAAATCAGCGGATATAGACCACTGTCCAATATTTAATTCATTCATGAACATTGTGTTTTAAAGCAAAGCATTGAACATTTCCAGCATTACTTTGCGTGTTTTGTATTGGGCGGTATAGCGGGCAATCATTTCGGCAACGATTTTATCTCCGCCTTTTATTCGCCGCATTTGTTTTAACAGTTTGACGGCATAGTCGTAATGGCTGCGCTTGGTATGATCTGCCACATATTTGTCCATCAATTTTTTAAACATCTCAAGTGTTTTTTCGGGATACGATTCCGCAAATTCTTTATGATATTTCTCCAGCTTTTCCAGCGAAAGATCTTTCTCTATATACAGAATCAGCCGTTCGGCGGATTTTTCGGCAATCAGCACATCGACCACGGGGTCGGTTAAATCATAATTGGCAGAACCATACCACCCATACCACCTGTTCTTATTGTTTTTGTTTTTGTTTTTGTTATTTTCGTAGTGTTGCAGAATATTTTCCAAGGCATCTTTCCATTCATCGGGAGTAAAGGCGGATTTGTAGATGGAAAAATATTCCCTGTTGAAACTCGATTCGATAAATCCAAATGCAATTGACCGTATGACAGGAATATCGTTTTCTTTTTGAGCAATTTTGAGCAAGAGTTCTTTCCATTGTTGGTGGAAAGAATTATTATTGTTCTTCTTTGAAAGAAATTCGTTTATCAACCTCCGTGCTTCCGCAAAATTCTGTTCATTAAATCGTTTTTCAGCCATCTGATAGCAAAAATTTGCTATCTGGATATTGTTTTCAATCAGTGCATCTGCTTTTTCGGGTTGATGTGTGCCTTGATAAAAACTTATTTCACGTTTTAGAATTCTTTCTGCGTCGAAGGATGCCTTGTCGTTGATTTTTTCCAGCAATTGTTCCTGCAAAACTGTAAATTCGTTCATATTTCCCTTTATGGCAAGTGTCAGCAGTAAATTGTTGAATTCGTTAAACATATATACCTCCGAATATTTGTCTTTTTCCATTTCGGATATGCAGTAGGCATATAATTCTTTGACATCAATATCGAAATTTTCTACAGCTTTTTTCATTATTTGAAATGGACGAAATCGATAGCTTTCATCTACATAATCAAGAACTTCATCTTCCGCCACAATCCAATCTGCAAGTTCTTCAATGCAGGCTTTACAAATCAATATGGCTTCATGATAATTTTTTTGTTCGACGTGACTCTCCGCTCTTTCGAGCCATTCTTCGAAAAAATTCAAGTCGAGATTGTCGCCTGTTGCAGAGTAAACATCGTAATCAGATTCATCAAAACACACGTTAGCAAATTCTTCGCGCAGTATGTCGGAATAAATATTTGTATGTGACACTGTTTTTTTGTGCGCAAACTCCAACTTGATGGCATTCGTTAAATCGGGATTATATTTGGTTTGTCGCACAACAAAATCACGCAGTTCCTGAGGCGTAACATCATTCAACAAGTCCTCTATCATTGGCGATTTCTCTTCTGTGTCCGTTGAATTTTTCATTTTGTCAATTTGCCCGGCGATTGCTGTTTTCACAAATCCGATGTGTTTGCAGGGGTAGTAATCGCTTGGACAGGAGCAGGAAAAGCTGGAAGTCTTTCCGCCGGAATCGAATGCTATTTTTATGGTATATACGCCATAATTCCCCTGGTATTTTGCCCTCCAATGGTTCGGAGAGGTTTCCTGTAAATCAATAATATCATTATATCTCATAGTTTTTTGATTTTTAAAGCGCAAATGTAGTACTTTTTTATGATAAAAATGTTTTTGTGAAACTTTGAGAACATTTTATTTCACCGGAGAGAACTGTTGACGGAGCTGTTTTAAAAGTAATTTAGCACACAAATGACGCATAGTATAAAGATTTTCAGAATTTTTACCTTCACAGAAAAATTCGTGTAATTGACTACGTCGAACTTATGTTTCGTAAAAATCCGCCGGATTTAAATCCGTGTAATTCGTGGATTAAAAAAAATTCGTGGATAAAGATTGAGATTTAGTAGCGGGGGTAGGACTCGAACCTACGACCTTTGGGTTATGAGCCCAACGAGCTGCCAACTGCTCCACCCCGCGATTTGTGGGCGCAAAGGTAATGCGATATTTTGGAATATGCAAATATTATTTTCACTTTTTTTTAATTTTTGCGGTATCATGGTTATATAAAGCGTAATATAAAATCATTTAATTCAGGTTTGACCCCGAAAGCCATTGTTTAAATTCTTTGACGCGGGCTTTACTTATGATGATTTTTTCGGATGTCGGGATTTTCAGGTTTACGGATAACTTGTTTCCAAACCATAACGACATGTCTTTAACCGCTAAACGTGAGATGATATATTGACGGTTGGCTCTAAAAAAATTTTTCGGGTCTAACTGTTCCATTATTTCGTCGAGCGTTTTATCCATGAAATAGACTTTATGGTCGGAGGTTATGGCTTTCACAATTTTTGTGTCGATAAATATGTAATAAATATCTTCTGTGGCTAATGGTACGAGTTTTGCTTTTTCGGGAACCAGGAAGTAACTTTTATACGATTTCATCGACTGTTGCAACGTTTTCAAAAGGTTATTTATCAGCTGTTGCGATTGTGACGAATCTCCCTGAAAATTTTTGTATTTCAATATCGCTTTCTCTAAACTGCTTTTGCCGATAGGTTTCAGGATATAGTCTATACTGTTTACTTCAAATGCTTTAAGAGCGTATTCGTCGTAAGCGGTCGTAAATATAATAGGGCATTTGATTTCAACGCTATCGAAAATCATAAATGCCGACCCGTCAGCCAAATGTATGTCCATAAATACTAAATCGGGCGATGGATTCAATTCTATCCATTCAACAGATTCTTCGATTGACTGCAACACTGCTAAAATCTCAATATCCGGCTCAATCTCTGCTATTAAAGACTTGAGATGTTCCGCTGCTATAATTTCGTCTTCTATTATAATTGCTTTCATATAATAATTAATTAAACTCCGTTTACGAATTAAAATCAGTCATTTTCAACTTTTTTTCATTAAAGGAACCGTTACTTCAAAAGTGTTTTCGGTTTTGACGGTAACAATTTCTTTTTTCCACATCAATCTGTATCTTTCCGTTAGATTTGCAAGTCCTATTCCTTCACCCACTTCAACTTCTTTTTTTAGTTGTATCGGGTTCGAAACTCTGATGGATTCGTTGCATTCGTCGATTTTCACCGTCAGAGGTTGCTTGGCGCTGACCACATTGTGCTTTATTGCATTTTCAACCAGAGTCTGTAAACTTAAGGGAATAATCAGATAATCATAAAATTTTGCGTCCACATTATATTCAAACCGAAGATTGTTTCCATAACGGATTTGCATCAGATGGCAGTAGGCTTTGGTATAATCCAATTCCTCTCTTAGAGTGATCACTTCGTTGTTTTGCAAGGTGTATCGAAACACAAAGGACAGTTGCTGAACATATTCCTGCGCTTTATCGCTGTTCACTTTTATCAGGGAATTGAGCGTATTTAAAGAGTTGAAAAGGAAATGGGGATCAACCTGATTTTTCAATGCTTCGTAACGACTTCGCATATATTCGGCGCGTAAGGCTTCATTTTCCAATGCCGTTTTTTGCTGCTTTTGAGATACGTAAATCAATTGTGATGACAGAACTACAAGTAAGGCGATTAAATAATCTCGGTTTAATCCCATCCGCGTAAAGCCTTTCACGGCTCTGGGACGATGCTCCAATTCAAAAAAATCCAGCTGAAATCCGGATATCGAAATGCTTATAAAATATGTCAAAATTATGGTTAAAACAATTATGAGTAATAACTGTAGGTTTTTCCGTATTCTCAATTTCAAAAGATTGAAATTAAGAATATAAAGGATAAACGTGAGAAGGAAATTTGACGAAATATCTATCACTGTCCTTTGCAAATTAAATTCCGGAATGCGACGCCCCATAGCCTGAGGAACTTCCTTGTGATAAAAGAACGAAACAATAAATATCACGTTCAATAATAAACTTATTGCAATTGAGAGTATCAACGCTGTTTTATAATCTGTCTTCATTTCATTCTGCAATTTTTGCCGCAAAAGTATATCGAATTAACGTCTGCACAATAAAAAAAAACATGAACCGGAAAAAAATACCACTGAAACGGCACATTTCCGACGTCACCGAGTTTTTCTTTTCCACGGATTTTTTTTTAATCCACGAATTACACGAATTACACGAATGTTTAACGCTATAGAATTTTTACGAATTAACACGAATTAAATCCTGCGGATTTTTTCCAATCTACGCAATTGTCAATCCTGAAAATCTTGTTAATCCTGTAAAAAATCCTGTAATCATGGTTCAGACAATTACACGATTTTTTAATCAACAAATTCATAATTCATAATTCAAAGTGAGATTCCGTCAATTTTGAGTAGTCTGTTTTTTAGTGTTTCGGATAAACTGCGACGGATACGCAAATCAATTTTACATGTCATGTCAAAACTTTGTTTGATTATTTCGGGTTGCTCCTCTTTAATTATTTTCATAACATCGTTCATCAATAAATAATTAAACTCGACGCTGAAACTGTCTTTATCTTCCTTTTCCACAATATTTGCATTTTGTATAACGTCGTATGTAGCCGCACGGTAGGCGTTTATCAGTCCCGATACGCCGAGTTTGATTCCACCGAAATAACGCACAACAAACACAACAATATTTGTGAGATTATGTGAGAGTAACTGTCCTAAGACAGGTTTACCCGCCGTTCCCGAAGGTTCTCCGTCGTCCACAGCCCTCCACAACTCGCCGGCGACCCCTAATCTGTAGGCATAACAGTGATGTCGGGCATCGTAGTATTTTTTTTTCAACTCCTGCAAATATCGCTTCACTTCATCTTCGGACGAAACGGGGTATGCAAAAGCAATGAACCTGCTCCCTTTTTCTTTATACAAACCTTCTGAAGCCGAAGATATTGTCAGATATTTATCCTGCATAAATTTACAGTATATTCAACAATTGTTCTTTGATTTTTTCCAGTTCGTCCTTCATTTCAACAACGATTTTTTGCATATTCGCTTCATTCGATTTTGCGCCTATTGTATTGATTTCCCGTCCTATTTCCTGAGCGATAAATCCTAATTTTCGTCCCGGGATATCTTCTTTCTCGGAGGTTTGCCTGAAAAAGGCACAATGTTGAGCAAGTCTGACTTTTTCTTCGGTAATATCCAGTTTTTCCAAATAATATATCAGTTCCTGTTCAAACCGGTTTTTATCCGCCCGTAAGTCTAATTGATTCAGCTCCGTTTCTATGGATGAACGAATTTTCTCCATGCGTTTCTGCTCGTAAGGTTCAATTGACTTGAGTTTATCCTCAATAACGGAAATGCGATGTAAAATATCGGATATAAGAACTTTGCCCTCTTTGATTCTGAATGTATTCAAAGCGTTTAAAGCCTCCGAACAACAGGATAATACTTCTTTCATTTCGGCTTCGCTCAATTCCTCATTGTTGGTCAGAACTTCGGGCAAACGCAATATTGCCGACACAATCTCCTGCGTATAAATATCCACGCCAACATCTCCCGCTGTTTTGGCTATTAAATTGAAATAGGTTTTAAAAGCAAGCTCATTAAAAAGATAGTTTGAGCTTCCTTCCAACGATTCGTTACTGATAATCACATCTGTTTTTCCCCTAAGTATTGACGATGAAAGCAGTTTTCTTATATCCATTTCAAGTACGCGATACTGTTGCGGGAGTTTTAAATTTACATCCAATTGTTTGGAATTAAGCGAACGAATTTCTATTATAACTTTGTTGTTTCCAATCACTTTTTCGGCTTTCCCGTAGCCTGTCATTGATTTTATTTCCATAAAAAATAATTAATTTCTACAATTTTCAGGTCGCAAAGGTAATAAAATGTAATAAACAGGGAAG
>JAISRS010000275.1 GCA_031273485.1 Prevotellaceae bacterium | reverse complement strand
CTAAATGTTGCAAATTATGCGTTGATAGACAGTCTGAACATTGATTTTTCGGAGGGGATGAGTATCATCACGGGCGAAACCGGGGCGGGAAAATCCATTTTGCTTGGCGCCTTGTCGCTTGTGTTGGGTGGACGGGCAGATTCTAATGTGTTGAAAAATAAAGAACGAAACTGTATTGTGGAAGGAATTTTCCATATTCGGGGTTACGGTCTGGAATCTTTTTTGGAACAAAATGATATTGATTATGATTCCGAACTAATTATCAGAAGAACAATAAATACTGCCGGAAAATCAAGAGCCTTCATCAATGATATTCCGGTGAACATAACTATTGTTAAAGACCTTGGAAATAAATTGCTTGATATACATTCACAACATCAAAACCTGTTATTGTCGAGCAGTAAATTTCAGTTGTCGGTGGTGGATGCCGTTACAAAATTCGGAAATCTGCAAAATGATTATAAAAAATATTTTAAAGCATATAAAACGGAAGAAAAAAAATTGAGCGACCTCCTCAATCAAAGCGCAAAAGCAAGAGCCGATTATGATTATATAAAATTTCAGTTTGAACAGTTAGAACAGGCAGAGCTGAAACCCGAAGAACAAAAAGAGCTGGAAATCGAAGCGCAGGAACTCTCAAATGTGGAAGAAATAAAATCGGGATACGATAAATTAACCGCAATCCTGTCGTACGACGAAGTCTCTGTTGTGAACCTGTTAAAAGAATCGGAACTTGTCTTAACACGTTTATCCAAAGTGCATTTACCCTCGCAGGAACTCTCCCGCCGACTGAAAGAAAGTTTTATAGAAATAAAAGATATTTCGGAAGAAATTTTCCACATAAACGAATCCATGGAAGTCAATCCCGAACGTCTGCTCACAGTGGAAAACCGTTTGAATATCATCTACAATCTCCAACAAAAACACAGAGTTGGAACTGTAGCCGAATTGATAGAAATACAGCGGAATTATGAAAATTCGCTGAACGAAATAGATAATTTCGACGAAATAATATCGCAGACACAAAAAAGATTAGACGAAAATTTAAGGACGGTTAAAGAAATCGCCCAACAAATCTCAAAGCTAAGGCAACAAACAATACCGACGGTTGAATCTCACGTATCAACATTGCTTAAATCGTTGGGAATGCCTAATGTGACGTTCAAAATAGAATTAGTCGCCACAGAAAACTACTCGTTCGACGGCGCCGACGATGTAACATTCCTGTTTTCAGCAAACAAAGATATGCCGCCGGACGAAATATCCAAAGTCGCCTCCGGAGGAGAAATGTCACGTCTTATGCTGGCGCTCAAATCATTACTTGTCGAAGGGATGAAGCTGCCCACTATCATTTTCGACGAAATAGATACGGGCGTATCGGGCGAAGTGGCTGATAAAATGGGCGATATTATCAAATTTTTATCCAAAAAAACCCAGGTGATAAATATAACACATCTGCCGCAAATTGCCGCCAAAGGCGACAGTCATTACTTAGTATATAAGGAAGATACGGATACTACAACTTCCACCAAAGTACGCAAATTGAACAAAGACGAACGTATTTTAGAAATAGCAAAAATGCTTAGCGGCAGCAAAATCACAGAACCCGCCATGGAACACGCAAAAGGACTGCTGAATTATGCACCTACTCCCCCAAAAAGAGGGGAAAAGTCGCAGACGGGCGGGCTTTAAGAGGCTTTTACGTTCTAAGGACTTTAAGGTACTTAAAGTGAAAAGCCCCCGTTCGGTATAGCGACCCCCTAACAGGGTTTAAAACCCCTGTTAGGGTTTGAAATCCTTGATTATCTCTAACAATCTGTTAGTGGTCGCCTTCCAACCCCTAACAGGGTTTTGAACCCTGTTAGTGGGTCGCCTATGCAGAAGAAATTCGTAAAGATCCGCAGGATTTTAAATTCGGCGACAAAAAAAATCATGTCAATCCGGTGACTATCTGCAGTTGAATTTTGTGGCATTAGCTTGAGCCGAGGGCATCACTAAGATGTCATTCACGCAGATATGGTCGGGGAGAGTGACGATGTATGAGATGATTCCGGCGATGTCTTCGGCTGTTAGCGATTTAAAACCTTCGTAAACTTTTTTTGCTCTTTTTTCGTCCCCCTTGAAACGTACAACGGAAAATTCCGTTTCCACAGCCCCCGGACAGACATTCGAAACTTTAATTCCGTCTTCCAGCATATCTATGCGCATGGATTTGGTTAGCGCTTCAACGGCATGTTTTGTAGCACAATACACTCCCCCGTTTTCATAAACTTCGCGTCCGGCAATTGAACCCACATTCACGATATGTCCCCTGCCCCGTTTGATCATTAACGGAGCAACTGCCCGTGTAACATACAATAAACCTTTGATATTCGTATCAATCATTCTTTCCCAGTCGTCAATATCCGCATCTTGAATATGCGACAAGCCCACGGCTAATCCGGCATTATTAACGAGAATATCAATTGATTGAAAACTATCCGGAATAGAATCAATCGCTATGTTTGTATCCCGTTGATTTCTTATATCAAAAGAAAGAGTAATGATTTCGACCTCATATTTGTACTTTATCGAATCCGAAATTTCGGATAATCTGTCTGAGCGCCTGCCGGTTAAAATCAGTTTAAATCCTCGTTCCGCAAAAGCGTATGCCGTTGCCTTACCTATTCCCGAAGTAGCTCCGGTTATTAATGCTGTTTTCATTAAACACGAATTTTTTTTGTCATCAATTTTTTTTATCCACGAATTTTTTTATCCACGAATTGCACGAATTAAAATCTGCGGATTTTTGCGAATTGCACGAATTTTAAATCCTGTGGATTTTTGCGAAACGTAAGTTCGACGTAGTCAATTACACGATTTTTTTTATCCACGAATTACACGAATCACACGAATTAAAATCCTGTGGATTTTTACGAAACGTAAGTTCGACGTAGTCAATTACACGAATTTTTTTATCTACGAATTACACGAATTTTTCTCTACGAAGGCAAAATCCTTTAATCTTTTAATCATGGTTCGGAATTATTACACGAATTTCATAATTCATAATTCATTCAATCGTTATTTCACCTGTTTAATTATAAACTTCGCTAAACCTCTGCCTGCCACAGCATAAGTTTCCTGCAATCGGTATCCTGTTTCGAAGTCGGTTCCCCAAAAGTCTTTTGCAGAAGCTTTTACTATTGTAACAACAGCTATATTCTCCTGATTTTTGTTCACAAAAACTCCTTTAATACTCACTTCGGCGCTGTGCCTCACAACTCCAACATTAAAACCCGGCTCCGTATAATATGTATTCAGCAGCAGAGTATATTCGGCGTCGGAATTGTTATCTATCACAGGTTTACCTTTTTCCGAAGCATATTTATTGTATAGTTCAATAAATTTAGGTTGAAATCTCTCTTCGCGGTCACTTATCCAGGCTTTATGCCAGGCATCGCCCTTTCCCGCCTCTTTTTCATTACTTTGTTCAACCTTCTTTTTCACATATTCTTCTTCCGACAACTTACCTACAAGCATATTCTCGTATGTAAACCGTACATTAAAAGACTGTTCTGTTTTCAAAAAATCCAATGAACCCGATACTAATTTGATTTTTTGAGAAACGCTCGTTGTGACTATCCCACAACACATAACTGCAATTAATAAAATACTTTTCATATTCCACATTTTTTTAAAATTGATAATTATAAATCGATTCTTAATAAGATAAATCGAAGCGCAAAGATAGAGAAATTAATTATGAATTACTACCTTTGCACGGTATTTTTAAATTAGTCAGTTATGATTACAAAACAAAAATTTAGAATAAAACACTTTGGAATAATACTTTATACAGTTGTATGTGTGTGTATTTTTTTACTGTTTGCCTGTAACGGCACAAAGCCCGACATATCGAATATTGATTTAAAAGTTGAGATACAGCGTTTGGATCAGGATATTTTTGAAGCTCCTGTGGATGAGTTGCCCGGAAAATACGGGCTGTTTTTTGAATATTACACTCATGATATTTTAGGAATAGGCGAATATCACGACTCGGCTTTTTTGCATAATCTTCAACTGTTTAAAACCGCTCCGATAGTGCAGAGGGCACAGAAAGACGTCAAAGCGCAATATCCCGATTTAAACGAACTTAACAGGAAATTCACCCAAGCGTTCAAATACTATCGCTACTATTTTCCGGATCGATATATCCCGCGAATATTCTCGTATATTTCGGGATATAATCAATCTTTAATACTGAGCGACAGCGTTATAGGAATAGGATTGGACAAATATCTGGGCGCAAATTATAAGTTGTACAACGAATTATCCTTTGCCAAATACCTGTCGAAGAATATGGACAGGAAAAAAATACTGTCCGACTGCATTTCAACCTGGACAGGCAACGAATGGACTTTAGACTTAAAGGCAAACAACGATTTGATCTCAAAAATGTTGCACGAAGGAAAAATACTCTACGCAACAAAAATGATTTTGCCGGATGAAGCCGACAGTCTGATTTTCGGATTTTCGAGCAAACAGCTTTCATGGTGCAAAAACAACGAAAAAAATATGTGGGTACATCTTATTGAACATAAATTGCTGTTTTCCACCGATCATTTCAAAATCATAAAACTCACCGAAGACGCCCCTAACACATCGGAGTTTACAGCCGAATCGCCCGGAAAAGCATGCAATTGGCTTGGATACAAAATCATTGCGCAATACATGAAAAACAATCCGCAAACCCTTTCGGAACTGATGAATAACAACGATTATCGTAAAATCCTTGATAAATCGAAATACAAACCATAAATCCACACAATTATAAACGTCTGTAAAAACAAAAATTAAATAATTATATTCACATGAAAATTAAAATAATCAACAAATCAAACTTCGCACTGCCCAAACATGCAACGCCCTACTCGGCGGGGATGGATTTACGTGCAAATATTGCAGAATCATTGACAATCAAACCGCTTGAACGGGTATTAGTCCCAACAGGACTGTTTATCGAATTGCCCGCGGGATATGAAGCACAAATCCGTCCCAGAAGCGGTTTGGCTATAAAGTACGGATTATCATTAGTCAACACCCCCGGAACCATTGACGCCGATTACAGAGGCGAAATAAAAATTATTATTATAAATCTCTCATCCGTCAATTTTGAACTCAAGCCGGGAGAAAGAATCGCTCAAATGGTTATCGCCCGTTTTGAACAGGTGGAATGGGATGAAACAGATTCCCTTTCGGATTCGGACCGAGGCGCCGGAGGATTCGGTTCAACCGGAAAATGAGAAGGTGGAAGGAGTCCGATCGCTCGCGCGGATTTGTAATCCGTGCGTACCACAGCGTCCGTTTTATGCTGTCCCATGCGCGGATTACAAATCCGCGCGAGCGGAAATAAGATACTAAAGCCCTTTCTAAGCCCTTACCCCCCTAAATAAAAAGGCGGCAACTTTCGCTGCCGCCCAAAGCAAAGTAAATAATATCAAAGTCCTTAGAAAGACCTTAGATATTTGAAAAAAAAGCATTATCAGTATTCTTCCGATTTATTAGGGAAATCTCCTGATTTCACATCTTTTATATAATTTGTAAATGCTTCCAGCATATTTTCTCTGAGATTGGCATATCGTCTCAGGAAGCGTGGTGAAAAGCTTTTGTTTAGTCCCAGCATATCGTGCGACACAAGCACTTGTCCATCGACTCCGCCTCCGGCGCCAATCCCGATAACCGGAATTGTAAGTTCCTGAGCAACCGTTGTACCCAGGTCTGCGGGTATTTTTTCCAGAAGCAGGGCGAAGCAGCCTTCATCTTCCAAAAGATGAGAATCCCTGATAAGTTTTGCCGCTTCTTTTTCGTCTTTTGCTCTCACTGCCCAGGTACCATACTTGTGAATAGATTGCGGCATCAGTCCCAGATGTCCCATTACGGGGATTCCGGCTGACAATATCCTCCGCACCGAATCCAACACTTCCTCGCCGCCTTCAAGTTTTACCGCATCGGCTGAGCTTTCCTTCATTATGCGTATCGCCGACGACAGCGCTTTCTTTGAATTTCCCTGATACGAACCAAAGGGCATATCTACAACTATCAGAGGATTTTGTATTGCTCTCACCACCGATTGTGCATGATATATCATCTGGTCTAAAGTCATCGGCAGAGTTGTTTCATGACCAGCCATCACATTTGACGCCGAATCGCCTACCAGCACGATATCAATGCCTAAAACCTCGTCGATTATGCTTGCCATCGTGTAGTCGTACACTGTGAGCATGGCTATTTTTTCGCCCTTTTGCTTCATTTCGCTAAGCTTATGGGTCGTTATCACTCTATTTTTTCCTGTTACAGACATTATTGCAAAAGTTTTTTAACTGTATCCGATATGATTTTACCTTCGGCTTTACCTGCTAATTGTTTGGAAACAATGCCCATAACCTTGCCCATATCTTTGATGGAACTTGCGCCGGTTTCGGCGATAACGGCTTTTACGGCGGCTTCTATTTCCGATTCGTCCAATTGTTTGGGAAGAAATTCCTCAATAATCAGCGCTTCGGCTAATTCCTTGTCGGCTAATTCCTGACGATTGTTATTTGTATAGATTTCCGCGGTTTCTCTTCTTTGTTTAACTAATTTTTGAAGCATTTTCACTTCGGCGGCTTCGTCGAATTTATCTGCATTTTCAGAAGTTTTCGCCAATAAAATTGCAGCTTTCACTGCCCGCAACGATTCTAATCTGACCTTGTCTTTTGCCAGCATTGCGGTTTTAATTCCTTCGTTTATTTTTTGTTCTAACGACATGATTTATTTTAATTTTAAATTAATTTTAAATATTCAATATAGTACTAATATAGCATCCGTCGGGGTCGGGCAGGATGCTAAGGATGGTTTTTCCGAAATTCTCTTCCCGTTTCGAGATAATCGTGGCTACGGCAACTGTCATTCCCGACAATATGCCAACAGTTAATCCTTCAAGCACAGCTAATTCCTTTACGGTTTTCAGCGCGTCATCGTTTTGTATGCTCACTATTTCATCAACAATATCTCTGTTTTCTGTAATCGGATATTCGGGCGTTTCGGCGCCTATTATTTTTATTGCGGGATTTTTCGTTTTCAACAGTCCGGCAAAATGGGAGATAGCCGAATCCACAGTAACAAATATATCTATAATTTTATCATTATATTCCCAGATATCCCAGGCATTGCTCATTTTGGAAACTATGTGACCGGCAATTTGTTCCAGTATCACTGCTCCCGATATTTCATCTTTCAGCTGTTTGGCTTTTTCAACAGCTCCTTCCACGCCTTTGCTTCCCGGAGTAAGCGCTATGATAGCGCCCCAGCTTTTGAGCAGACTTATATGTTGTTTACTCACCGTATCGGGAATGGCGAGTATCAGTTTATAGCCTTTCAGGCAAGCCATCCACGCCAGACCGACGCCTGTTTTAAACACCGGTTCCACCAGAACGTTTCCCTTGTTTATCAG
>JAISRS010000271.1 GCA_031273485.1 Prevotellaceae bacterium | reverse complement strand
TTTTTTTATCCCGATTTCACAAATAACCTTCACTATGAAACGGAATTAGTGTTAAAGATAGGTAAGGTGGGCAGAAGTATTCCCGAACAATTTGCACTGAGATATATTGCCGGAATAGGCATAGGTATTGATTTTACTGCCAGAGATATACAGGAACAGTGCAGAAAAAACGGACTTCCGTGGGAAATATCCAAAGGATTTGACTGTTCGGCGCCGGTTAGTATGGATTTTATACCTTTCAACAAAATTCAGGATATTAATAACATAAATTTTCATTTGGAGATTAACGGACAAACCGTGCAAACAGGTAATTCCGCCGATTTAATCTTTTCGTTCGCTAAAATTATTTCATATATATCACAGTTTATAACTCTGAAAATAGGAGATTTAATATTTACCGGAACCCCCGACGGCACAGGTCCCGTAAAAACAGGCGATAATCTGAAAGCCTGTATCGAAAATCGACTGATGATGGATTTTGATATTAAATGATTTATGGAAACTTCTAAAAACTGCTTTTTCGGCGCTCAATGTTAATTTTATTAATCATTTACTTATATGTACTCCGGTTTATCTGCCTTGAAAAATCAAGTTTTTAGAAGTCCCCTTAATATAGTTGCAATTATAAGATATTTATCGAATTTGTAAATATGAAATTATTCGTAAAAGTACTGCTTCCGTTATATCTGGATTTTGATAAGATACAAACTCCCTTATATTCCGTTCCTGCGGATATGGCGGATGCTGTGAAAACAGGTATAAGAGTTTCCGTACCTTTGGGTAACAGGAAATTATATTCCGGAATAATTATAGAAATATGTGAATCCGTTGAAGTTGATTTTGTAATAAAAGATATACTTGATATACTTGATAAAGACCCCATTGTGACTGACTGTCAGATTGAATTGTGGAAATGGATAGCAAATTATTATATGTGCACGCTCGGTGAAGTCATGAGGGCAGCCTTACCGGCAGGTTTCAGGCTGGAAAGCGAAACACGGGTCAGTTTAAACGTAGAACCTCCAAAAATCGAACCTTTAGAGGCTTCCATAAGAGATTCGAGCCGCTTACCGTCCGAACAGGATGATACGGAACAGAAAATAATCGAAAACCTGCTTGGTAAACAGCTATCTATGGATGATTTGGTTAAAAAAGTGAACCGGAAAAACATTCTTCCTGTCGTCAAAAAACTTTTAAATGAGGGAATCATAAACATAGATGAAAAACTCACAAGCAGTTATAAAGATAAATATCAGTCCTGTATCACTTTGCATCCAAATATCAACAGCGAAGAAAAACTCAACCAAATCCTTAATTCCATAGGACAAGCCGCCAAGCAAAAATCTCTTCTTCTGGAATATATCAAGATTGCAGAACCGCTGGATTACAACGCTCCTCCGGAAATTCCGAAAAACGAATTACTGACAAAAGCCGGAATTTCAGCCGCCATCTATAAATCTTGTGAGAAAAAAGAAATATTTATTTCGGTAAATAAAAAAATCGACAGGATTAAAAACGAACATGCAGCAAAAAAAGAATTACCCGAACTCTCCATAGCCCAGCAAAAAGCCTTTGAAGAGCTGAACGCCGCCGCTAAACCGGCATTGTTTTACGGAATAACCTCGTCGGGAAAAACGGAAGTCTATATACGTCTGATAGATGAAATATTGAAACGGAATAAACAAGTACTGTATCTTTTACCTGAAATTGCTTTAACAACGCAGATCATTGACCGTTTGAGAATTGTATTCGGTAATAAAGTCGGAGTGTATCATTCCAATTTCAACAACGCAGAACGGACGGAGATATACAATAACTTGCTGAATCTTAGAAATGAAACGGATAAATCGTACGTGATTTTAGGAGTACGTTCCTCGCTTTTACTCCCGTTTAATAATCTGGGACTCATCATTGTTGATGAAGAACACGAAACAACCTACAAACAGAGCGAACCCGCGCCGAGATACAATGCCAGAGATGCTGCGGTGGTACTTGGAAAAATGCACGGCGCAAGAGTAATTTTAGGCTCGGCAACGCCCTCATTAGAGAGTTTTTATAATGCAATCAAGGGAAAATACGACTTGGTGAAACTCACCGAACGCTATGGCGATGCAGAGCTTCCGGCAATAAGAACCATTGACATGCGCAGGGCTTATGGCAGAAAAAAAGTCATCTCCCATTTTTCGGAAACATTATTGAATCTCATTAGAGAAAAAATAGCTCAAAAAGAACAAATTATAATATTCCAAAATCGGAGAGGCTTTTCGCCCTTCATACAGTGTGAAAACTGCGGTTTTACGGTCAAATGCAAACATTGCGATGTAAGTTTGACATACCATAAATACAACAATCTCCTAAGTTGCCACTATTGCGGATATTCCATCTCAATGCCAACACATTGTCCCTCATGTCACAGCGCCGATATTAAAACAAAAGGCTTTGGAACCGAAAAAATAGAAGACGAACTTTCCATCCTTATCCCCGAAATCAATATAGCACGCCTGGATTTGGATTCGGTGCAGGCGAAATTTGCATACGAAAAAATACTGCATGAGTTTGAATCGCATAAGATAGATATTCTTATAGGCACACAAATGATAACTAAAGGATTGGATTTCGACAATGTCAGTCTGGTAGGCATCATGAATGCGGATAATCTTTTGAATTTCCCCGATTTCAGGGCTTATGAACGAAGTTTTCAGCTAATGTCACAAGTTGCAGGCAGGGCAGGACGAAAAGACAAACGCGGAGAGGTTATCATTCAAACCTCTATGCCGGAAAATCCGGTAATTCGGCAAGTTATAAACCATGATTATGAGTCGTTTTTCAAAACCCAAATATCGGAACGCCATACTTTCAACTATCCGCCTTTTTGCCGTTTAATAATTTTGTCGATAAGACATCCCAAACAGGAAACAGTGCAGAACGCCGGCAAAACTCTGAAAATAACACTGCAAAATATATTCGGAAAAGAAGTCGCCGGTCCCGAACCGCCTCCCGTAGGACGAATTCAAAATAAATATATCCTCAATTTCCGCATTAAATTAAAAAAAGATACTAAAATTGAGCGCTATAAACAACTGTTGATACAAAC
>JAISRS010000262.1 GCA_031273485.1 Prevotellaceae bacterium | reverse complement strand
ACTAAAATCAATATTTTTCTGGGACTTGATGCATTCAGAGGAACAACCGAAGGTTGAATAATTGTATAAACAGGGGTCATATCCTGCACCTTTACTTTAGCCAATTGCAGCTGTTGAGCTATTTGGTTATAAATGCTGTATGTCAAAGCCATTTCGTTCTGCAATTTTTCCTGCGTAGTTCTGTAGCTGGCTAAAATGATTCCTTGATTTTTGTCGATATAAGTGGTATAAGCCTGTTGTGCCGTGTCATAAGCCGCTTTTGATTCTTCATACAATTTTTTGGTAAAAGCCAAATCCTGACGGGCTTTTTCCGTTCTGTAACTTATAACATATTCCTGAAGATAAGATGTAACAACATCTGCAATAGTGGCGGAAATTTCGGGGCTTTGCATCTGAACGGTGAGTGTTATTACGCCCGTTTTTTTATCTACGGAAATAGTAATTCTGCTTTTTAAAGATTCCAAAATACTTGTCTGCTCTTTCGACAGCGTAATAATTTTACTTCCCTCACTGCCTTGAACAACCTCTTCGGATTCTTCCTCTGCCGACGAAAGTAATCCTAATATTTTCCACGGAAGTCCAAAGACATAGCTCCACCATGCCGCCTTTTGATAGTCATATAAATAGTTATACAGCAAGGTATCAATATCATTTTTCCTGTCTTTGACTTTAACGTCAAACAGTCCGGTGAGAAAGGGCGTGGAACTTGCAATATCAGGATATAATTCGGGCGATATTTCGCTTGATGACGCCCCCTGTTGCAGATTTATACCCGCCATCGAAGCTAATGCTCCGAGATTTCCGCCGCTTCCGGAAGAACTTCCATCGGGAGCCAGGATAACTGTTGTTGTATATTCTTTTGGGATACTGAGAGCTATTATCACTCCTGCGACGAATCCTATTCCGCAAACTTTGGCTATAAACCACCGTTTTCGCCAGAATTTGCTTATCAGTTCCACCAAATCAATCTCGGTTTCGGAGGTATCCGTATCTTTGTGCAGATTATCTGTATTATCCATTTTTATTGTATTATTTGTTGTTTAGTATGTTAAGTAACAATGTGACCATAGTAGCGACGGAAACAGCGCTGGTACCGATACTTACCACTTCCTGCAAAGTGATTTTGCGTGATGGTTCTTTAGTTGGAATTATAATTTCGCTGCCGGGTTTTATAGCCTGTATGTCGTATTTTTTTATCCTGCTCACGGTTCCGTTCATGTATATGACAAACGATCTTCTTTTTTTAGCGTTATCGGCATATCCTCCGGCTTGGTTTATATAGTACAACAGACTTTCGCCCTGTTTATATGTTACCGTATTTGGAAACATCACGGCTCCATTGATTTTTACCGTATTTTCGTATTCCGGGATAAACAGCCTGTCGCCTTCCCTCAAGACCAAATCATAGTCGGAACGGGGAAATTGAAGCGCTTTATCCAGTTCGATGCCTATGTTGTATGCCCCCGACATGTCCAAGGTACCGATGGCAATTGAATCTTTTCCTCCCTGCCGCGCCATTTTTAATGCCATTTCCGTTCTGAATGCTTCTTCCGCCGAGCGTTGGCGTATTAATCTTGCTCCCGGGAGATAGGCGTCGGGAGTGATGTTTCCGGCGCGTTTTATAACGTCGGACAGACGTTCTGTCTTTTTATTCAAAGCATAAGTTCCGGGGAATAACAATTCTCCGCTCAGAAATACATTTTGTTGCACACGGTACGAGGGGCTATATCTCACATAAACCGCATCATACGGTTTCAATATAAAACCGGCTTCGCCATCCACCACAAAACCGTCTTTAAGTCCAAAAGAAAATGTTTCCGACACGGTATTTTTCACCGTCATACTTTTGGGGTCAATGATGCGACGCGCAATATCGACTTTCACAGTAGATGCCGATTCGAGTAATCCTCCCGCCTGAACTATGAGGTCTTCCAGAGTGGTATTTTCGGCATATTTATAATTGCCCGGTCGCGGCACTGCTCCATGGATTGTAAAATCGCCGTATTCGTTCAAATCATGAACGGAAGGAATGTAGAGCACATCATTTTTTGTCAGTTTAATATCGGTTGTTTCCGATAATTTACCTATATCAACCGGTATGATTTCCGTTGTATAATCCTCTTTTGTTCTGGTTAATATGGCTCTGTTCAGGAATGCGTCCCCGCGTAATCCGTCTGCTGCCGCTATCAACTCCTTAATTGTATTGATATTTTTACCTATTTCATAGTAACCGCTTCTGTAAACGGCGCCTGTGATTTCGACCCTGTTTTCGAACAATTCCAAACCCGGACTGATTGATACAACGTCTTTATCTTTAAGCTGGAATGTGTCGTATTCATCTTCATTAACGGTAAATATCTGATTTTCTCCGCCGGTACTGCGTGTTACCCTGACCTTGTTTGTGTAGGCATCGCCTATAAATCCGCCCGCATATTTTATCAAGTCGGAGAGTTTTTCTTCCGGTTTCAGTTCATAAAACATTGGTCTTTTCACATTTCCCGATATATCTATCAGCGAGAGATAAGTGGGAACCTGAATTACATCTCCGTCGGTCATGCGTATGTCTTCATTAAATTTACCTTTCATAATATATTGATATACATCCAAGGTATGCAGTAATTTATCGTTACGGTACAGTCGTATGGAGCGCAACGAACCGATACTGCTCACTCCGCCGGCTCTGTAGAGTGCATGAAACACTGATGAGAGGGATGACAGGGAATATGTCCCCGGCACGGAAACTTCGCCCATGATATTGATTTGAATGGTTCTTATTTGTCCCAAAGTGAGTTTTATCTGGGATGTCTGCGATACTCCTTCGGAATCTATTCCGGCATAGACCTCCGAAAACTTTTTTTGGACATAATTATTTGCATCTTTAATGGTCATGCCGTTGAGATAAATAGGTCCCAATCGATCGACCATTATGCTCCCTTCCGGGGATATTGTTTGACGGATAGAAGTTTGCGACGCTCCCCAGACATCAATTATCACCTCGTCCCCGGGACCTAAGCGATAATCTGCTGGGGTGGGTATATTGGTACTCGGATTGAATGTTAAATTTCTTGCATTGAAAATGTTTCGTCCGAAAACAGCGTTTTGAGGGACTATTTCGCTGCTTATGATATCAAAATCTCCTCCTTCCAGTTCGCTGTCGGGGTCTGTTCTTCTTTCTCTTCTTATTGCAGCGCTACTTTTTTCGGAGCTTGCAACGTCCGACACGTCGGAGGTTTCCTGCTGATTTTTGATACGTTCTAACTGTGTTCTGGAAACTCCCCGTTTCACTAAAGAGTTTGCAATTTGTTCCTGAGATGTTCCTTTGGCGTGTTCGCTTTTTACATAGTTCAACACCTGGTCGTCTGTCATTTGAGCAATAACTACATTTACAAACAACGAAAAAACGACAAAAACGAAAATACTTCTTTTCATATTATTTAT
>JAISRS010000161.1 GCA_031273485.1 Prevotellaceae bacterium | reverse complement strand
AAAGGATTTAAAGGACTTTTAAAAGTCCTTTAAATCCTTTTTCACCCCCCTCAGTCTATATACCCGTGAAAAGTAATCGCATCTCTTTTATAATCGCTTACATGCAACAGCACATTTCCCGATTTTGAGATGTTGAAATTCATGGTCACGGAATTGGGTACATCCTTCGGTTTGATTGTGACATTCCAGCCGTGTTTTGTCGCTTTCACCGTGTAATCGCTCTTGAGGCTTGTGAATTTGATGGCTGTTTCGTCGCCGGGATATACCGCCGTGTGCGCTTTGCCGTAGTAGGGCAAATACGCTCTGACTGTGTCGCTACTCACTTGAACGTCGTAGGTTGGCGACAGGGAAATCATGCTACCCCGAAGAGGTAGAGCCGATCTTGCGATAAAAACAAATGATTTATTGTCGATTTGCGCTTTAATCGAATCTGCATTTTTGTCATCTTGTGCGAATCCGGCGTAAGCCGAAAACATCACTGCTAATACTAATAATAACTTTTTCATCTTTTTACATTTTATTTGTTAAAATATTATTTACTGTATCTATAGACCTCCAAAATACGGGAAGGTTTAAGTAAGCTTTTAATCGATTTTCAATTGATTCAGACTTTCCACTTTCAGCTGTTTATCGAACGTTGCTTTATCCAAGTCTGTTGTGACGTGAACAGTTACCGGTTCTCCCGGCAACAGGTCGAAATAATTATCCGAAAAGAAATTGTCGATACCATTGATGCTCAAAAATACGCCGCGAGTCACAACATCGCTTTCCACCGTTAAATCAATCCCATTGGGGGATGAAACGGAACTTGTTTTGATGTGCGCTTCGGGGAAATTTATATCCTTATAACGACTTAAAAAATAATTGTTTGAATACACTTCTCCTTTACTGTCGGTAAACGCGGCATTAACAAGCGCTTCGTTCGGTGGCGTTCCTTTTAATACCGTTTCCGGAGATGTGGAAAACAGCGCTTTACTGCTGTTTGCAGGTACGGTAACGGTACTGTTTTTCTCGAATAATATTTTGCCTCTCAAATCCATCACGCGGATTCGGAGTTTTCCTTTTGTGACTTTTTGTTCGTCGGATACTGCATACACATCTAATTTTCCGTCCTTTGCTATTGGAGAAACCAAAATATTGCGGTATGCTTTTTTGGCGAAATAATGTTGCGCTTTCCAGCGTCCGTAGTAATCGCGGCTCGACCAGGAAGCTACAGGCCAGCAATCGTTATGTTGCCAAAACAGCGAACCCATGCAATAGGGCATATCACGGCGATGAGCTTCAATGGCGGTTTTGATGGCGTCGCCCTGGAGTATTTGACCCGTATAAAGGAAATTAACAAAATCGGCGGGTTTACGGTATTCGTTCAACAAATACCATTCTATCAATCCATTTGCATGGATGCCGCCACGTTGATGAGCCATCATCACTTCGGAAAAAATATCATGATCGCGTTCTTCGGGAGCGTATTTCAGCACGGACTGATATTCGGGAAACGACTGAAATCCGTATTCCGAAAAGAAACGTGCGCGGATGATGTTGAAATTGGCGATGGAATCCTTCGCGTGCCAAACGCCCCAATAATGAGCGTCCCCGTCGGGATTCCAGTTCGCTTTGCCCGTTTCGCTTCTTGCGTCGGGATTGCCGGCATAGGGCGACGAGGGCCAATAGAAAGTTGCGGAATCGTACTGCGCCGTTACTTCGGGCAACAGTTCATGAAACAAATCTTTATAATCCTTACGCATCTCGTCCAAAACGCCTGCCTGTTTGTATTTCGGCATCCAGCCCCAGGCAAACCAGGCTGCGTGATTTTCGTTGTTACCGCACCAAATGGCAATACAGGCATGATTCCGCAAACGTTTCACATTATCAATGGCTTCCTGACGTATATTTTCCAACATTTCGGGATTCATGGGATAAGTGCTGCACGCAAACATAAAATCCTGCCATACGAGAATCCCGTGTTTATCACACAGTTCATAGAAAATGTCATTTTCGTAAATACCTCCGCCCCAGACACGAAGCATATTCATATTTGCATCCACGGCATCCGTCACTGTTTTTTCGTATTGCGCGTCGGTGACGCGGGGCAGGAAATTGTCCTGCGGGACATAATTCGCTCCTTTGGCAAAGACCTTTACGCCATTCAGACGGAAGTAAAAAGTATGACCCGCGGCGTCTTTTTCGCGTATCAGCTTCAAGTCGCGCAATCCGACATTGGCGCTACAACTGTCGATTATCCTGTTCGACGAAGAAAGCGATGTGGTAAAAGCATACAAATGAGCTTCGCCCAGACCGTTAGTCCACCATAATTTCGGATTATCGACCGTAATATCCAATTCGACTACATTTGTGCCTTTTTGCAGCTGTCGCGTAACCTGCCAATTGTTTTTGACGCCTGCAACGGCAACTTGCACGGTGGTTTCAACCGGTTTATCCGCAAACGTTTCTACTCGAACCGTCACCTGTGCGCGTTGTGCCGTTACAGATTTCCTGATATAATGCACATTTTCGATGCGAGCCTCATTCCATCCCACAAGATAAACAGGACGCCATATTCCGCTTGTAACCAGACGCGGACCCCAGTCCCAGCCATAGTGATAAGCGGCTTTACGCGCAAAAACGCTCACTTTTTTGTCGAAAACGCCTCCGTTTTCCGACTGGTCGTTACCCGCTTCGTTTTGATACGGAAGAGCGTTGAATTTCGGAATATCCTCTTTAAGAGGAGAACGGAAATAAACGCGCAATTCATTACCTTCCGCTTTTACCAATGATTTCACATCAACTCGCCATTCACGAAACATGTTGTTGGCTTTCAGGATACAGGAATCGTTAAAAAAGACGTCGGCATAAGTGTCAAGCCCTTTGAAGTGCAGCTCGATACGATCTTTTTCAAAAATATCGGAAGGGATATTCAAAATGGTCTTATATACCCAATCTTCCTTATCAACCCACTGTACGCCACGTTCATTCAGACGAAAAAACGGGTCTTCGATTATTCTGTTATCCATTAAATCGGTATGCACAACGCCGGGTACCGTTGCCGGATACCAATTGTGTCCCCGCGCTTGTTTAAATGTCCAATTTTCATTGATTTCCCGCTTCACCACGCCATCCGCACGACCTTGGACGGCAAGCAGGGCTGTAAATAATAACGACATTAATAATGTCTTAGTAAAAGTTTTAGTATTCATTGTTTTTTATTATAAAAATGTTCACTGTTATATATCCTTCTTTAGAGGTTCTTTGGAGATTAAATTCAAAATTCCGTTGATAAATGTCAGCGGATGTATCGGATTGCCGGGGACATACAAATCAATTGTGTTATTATTGATAAACAACCGGTTTATCGCTTCGTTATCGGCAAACAGTCCTCCGCTGATAGCGTCGGTTCCGGCAAGGATGATTATTTTGGGCGACGGCGTTGCATCGTAGCATATTTGCAAGGCTTCCGCCATGTTTTGCGACACGGGACCTGTTACAACGATTCCGTCGCAGTGCCTTGGAGAGGCGAGAAATTCGATGCCGAATCTGCCCATGTCGAAATTGACATTTCCGGCGGCATTAAGTTCCATTTCGCAGGAATTATCTCCGCCGGCGGACACCTGTCGTAATTTCAGCGCCCTGCCGAACAGTCGTTTGACTTCACGCCGAACTTCGGCATGACGAAACGGTAATCGACCCGTGTCGCCCGCCCGTATTATCAGGTCATCTCTGCGGGTTACAGCCGTTTTATAGTCGTTTGTAAACTTAATCACATCCGGTTTAGCGAATTGACATTCTTTACAAAAAAGACATTTTCCCATATCCAGCGCCATTTCCGGCGACGAGGTAATTGCTCCTGCGGGACAGAGTTTTTCCAGTTCCAGAGCATCCTCCATTGTTATACCGCCCGAAATCTCCGGACGACCACGAAACAAAGCGTGTAAATCCACATTTGTTAAATCACGAATATACTGCGAACCGTGAGCTTTAAATATTTTCAGTTCTTTTAGAAACATTTATCAATTATTTTTCGACCACAAAGTTAAATAAAAATCCATAGAACAGTAATAAATCAGCCCGGATCCACTTCACCACGCCCCCCCATTCCCCAGGCGCAGTCCTTATCCGGTAGCCTTTTTGTCTAAGGGAACTCCTAAAAACTCGATTTTTCAAGGCAGACAAGATTTTTAAACCGGAGTTTACTAATTGTAAATGAGGATTTAAAAATTGAAGTCGAACGCCGAAAAAGCAGTTTTTAGGA
>JAISRS010000070.1 GCA_031273485.1 Prevotellaceae bacterium | reverse complement strand
TTGACTATGTCAGTCCTGCCTTTCAGGCAGTTGTTAGAGAGATTGTTTCCGCAGGTCGATGACCTGCGGTTATGAAAATTAAGCCCTTCGGGCTGTCGCTACACCGAAAATCGAGGCTGTCATTGCAATGAACTTCTGATATACGCACACTCGTCATCACCTATTGTTTATTGCTTGCAATATTAACCCTACCAATGACGCTACGCCGAACAGAGGGAACATAGTTGTCATCTCCATCCATGTCGCCTCAAAATAAGATTTAGCCAAATAAATGGAAATTTTCATGAAATTGATATACCTTTGCGGTTGCAAAAAAAAATGAGAACTATAACAATAGTATGAAATATTTTGGAATACATTTATTATCAATTTTACTGATTGTAACCTTACTAACTAAAACCTCACAGGCAAACGACTCCATCAAAGTGGGTCTTGTTTTGAGTGGAGGAGGGGCGAGAGGGCTTTTCCACATTGGAGTGTTAAAAGCCCTGGAAGAACATAATATCCCCATAGATTATGTGGCGGGCACATCTATGGGCGCTATTATCGGGGGTTTATATGCAATGGGTTACACTCCCGATGAGATGATACAATATTTTTCCTCGCAGGAGTTCAACGACCTTTTGACCGGCGCCATACCCGCCAAATACAGGTTTTTTTCACAGGAAATGGACGAAACGCCGGAAATGTTCTATCTAAGATTCGATGTCAAACAAAAGGAATTTAAACCCACTTTGCCCACTAACCTCATACCTCCGTACCGTATGGATATGGAATTTATTAAATTAACTTCGAGAGCCACAGCCGCGTGCAAAAACAATTTCGACAGTCTGATGATTCCTTTCCGCTGCGTTGCCTCCGACATCACTACGCACAAACCTTATGTGATGAGAAAAGGAAATCTCGGAACGGCGATAAGAGCCTCCATGTCGTTTCCTTTTATATTTAAACCCATCACAATAGACTCCACTCTGCTTTTCGACGGCGGGTTTTATAACAATTTCCCATGGGATATTATGGTCGCCGATTTTAACCCCGACTTTATCATCGGCAGTCAATGTTCCGTAAACGTCGATCCTCCGGAGGAATCGGATATTGTTTCACAGGTTTCAAACATGGTAGTAACCGCAACCGATTATAACATACCGGATTCTATGGGAATATTAATCGAAAAACATTTTCCCAAAATAAGCATCATGGATTTCTGGAAAATAAAAGAATTGGTTGATTCCGGATACAAATCCACCCTGGAAAAAATTGATAAAATAAAGGAAAAAGTACCGGTAACCCGCAGTATTGCCAAACTTGAACACAATAGAATACAATTCAAATCCAGATGTATCCCGCTGATATACCGCGGCGCAACGGTCACCGGCGGCGCCGAATCGCAAAACAGAATGCTGGAACGCATTTTGACCAAAAACAAAAACATTCCCTACAATCACAGTCAGCTGGAATCCCGATACTACAGCGTTATAGCGATGAATCTGGTAAATTCCTTTTATCCGAAAGCCGAATACGACAGTGAAGAAAAAGCCTATATCCCCGAATTTAAAATGAGTCCTTCGGCGATATTTAAATTCTCTCTTGGAGGAAATCTCTCATCCTCCATAGGAAACATGGTTTATGCCGGATTTGAAATGTTTCGATGGAAGAAATCGCTGTCGAGGTTTAAAGCAAATTTAACTTTCGGAAAACTGTACTCCTCCGCGCAGTTAGGATTCCGACAGGACTATTCCCTGTCGAAGCCCCTGTTTACCGAAGCATATTTAACCGTTTCGGGATACGACTTTTATAAAGGAAGTCAGGATATTTTCTACGATGACATCCGACCCGTATTACTGAAAGAATACGACAGATTTTTTACGGCAAGCATAGGCTCGGGACTGACAAAAAATTCCAAGCTAAGACTTGGCATTACTTCCGGATTTCAGAATGTTCACTTCCATAAAAACAATCTTTTCAAATCCACGGATACCTTAAACAAGTCAAATTTCCCGTTTTTCTCCACTCATCTGGTGATAGATAAAAACACGTATAACTTCAAACAATATCCCACAAACGGACATTATCTGAAAATATTTTTCAGAGGCGTCTGGGGCAAAGAATCCTATAAAGAAGCATCACAATACCTTCCCCGAAAACAGTTCCACAACTGGGTATCGCTTGGATTTGTGAGTGATTACTATTTGAATATTAACAAATTTTTATCCATTGGATTCTATACCGAACTGAAGATTTCAAATAAATCCAATTTCTTCGAATATTATCCCACTCTTGACATGCTGTCTGTTTTTCAGCCCACGCCTCACAGTAAAACCTTTTTTCTGGAAAACTACAGAGCCAATGCTTTCACCGCAGCAGGCGTCAAGCCGATTATTAAATTCGGCAATTCTTTTTCGCTTCAAGCGGACGCATACGTATTCATACCTTACGAAACTTTATTCAGAGATATGAATTACGAACGGTTGCCCAGACCTTCAACCATGGGTTCTGCGGCGGCAGTATGGCAATCGCCCATAGGACCCATAAGCGCTTCGGTTAATTATTACGAAAAAAATTATAACAAATTTTATTTCCTCGTCAATTTCGGATATATAATATTCAACAAACGCGCCTTAATAGACTAAAA
>JAISRS010000023.1 GCA_031273485.1 Prevotellaceae bacterium | reverse complement strand
GTCTGATAGAAAAATATTTTTCAAAAGGTGATTTTAAAAAGAAATGGTGATGAATTTTAACAATTTAAAAAGAAATAGTGATGAATTTTAACAAATCAATAATGAAACAAACAATAATTAATTACCCTTTCTGGGTATTATCAGCGGTTTTTACCGCTGTTTATTTTATTATAGTATATAGATTTACTATAAATATACCAACGGATGATGATTTTGGAGCATTGCAACGATTCCTGATTGAATATCTTCAAGCGGAGAATATACAGGAAAAAGCGCATCTGTTGCTGGAGGAATGGGGTTCCCACCGATTGTTATTTATGCGATTGATTGTTTTGTTTGTATATATTTTGTTCGGAAAATTAAATTATACTATATATATTTTTATTGCAAATTTATTTCTTGCAGGGATAGCGTTTGTCCTTTATATTAATATAATCCGAAATAAAAAAACAACCGCATTATTACTGTTATTAGCGGTTTTATTGTTGTTTAACGGTCAAAATCTGACAAATTCACTTTGGGCGATGTCCGGGTTAGCAAATATTGGAATTGTTTTTATTGCTTTTTCTTCAATACATTTATTGTTGAAAAGAAATAGAATTGCTTTTGTTTGCGGACTTTTATTGTCTATCCTGACGGTTTATTCGAATGGCAACGGATTACTAATTATACCTCCGATAATAGCTTGTCTTTATCTGCAAAAACGGATAAAAGATTTAATTGTGTTCAGTATCCTGTCTCTGACGGCAGCCTTATTTTATTTTTATAATCTGAATACGGACCGGCTAAGTGGAGATATTTGGAATAATTTTCACCTGTTAATAATGAACTTTTTTGTTTTCATTGGCTGTAATGTGTGGATACCTTCAATAAAAGCCATTCCATTTCTCACAGGGTTATTATGTTTCGGTATTTATGTGTGGGGCATACTAAAGGGAGTTTATAAAAACAATCTGTTTTGCTATGCTTGTTTAACATTTTTGTATCTGTCATCTCTTGCCGCATCTGTCGGGAACCTTGCTTTTGGAATAGCTGCTCCTTTACGTTATCGAATATATGGCAGCCTTTTTTTAGTACTTACTGTGTTTTTATTGGTAAATAACTCGAAGGAATTTTACGTAAAAAGAATCATTTATTTATTCCCGCCTTTCGCATTACTTTTCAGCATATTTTCAACTGTAATGTATAGTTTGAAAGCAGAAAAAATATATGAGGGAAGAAAAGTATCTGCATATAACTGGTTGGATAAAAGAGAGGGCTTGGCCGATTATGCGAATCTTGCAGAATCTCGTTTTTATTTGGAAGAGGCGGAAAAATTAAGATTTTATAAAATGCCTCAGTATCCGTTATCCGAGTATAAATCAGAAGTACATCAATACAGTGGCGGCAAAAGAAATTTTACTTCAGACGGAATTTTATACAAAATAGAATCAATAGAAGAGAAAGAAAATTTCTTCGTAATAAGAGGCTGGGCGCATTTCAAATCGACTCCGATGGATTTTACAGACATATTTATATATTTCAGTGATGCGGATAAATGTTTGTCCTGTCATCCTAAATTTGAACGAAGATATGATGTCGTTAATAATGATCTCAGTAAGGTGGAGTGTGGTTTTTTTGCCGTGATTGATAAAACGGAAGTGCCTCCCGGAAGATACAAAATTGAAATAGGAATTAAAAATCGATTGAATATAAAAGGACGGGTTTTGTATGTAACTACAGAACAGTATTTGGAAATATGATATGGGAAACCACCCTGCGTTGGATTTAATACCGGTGGAATACCCGAAATGATTGACCATAAAGTGAACGGATATGTTGCCGAATATAAATCGGCGAAAGATTTGGCAGCCGGAATTGACTGGTGTTTAATGCCGGACAATAGGGAGACACTATCGCAACAAGCCCTGATGAAAGCAAAAAATTGCTATTCGGAAAATATTGTTGCAAAACAACACATTGATTTATATACAAATATCATCAACAAATTTGAAGAAATAAATAAACATCCCGAAAAATCATGCAGTTAATCCAAAAATTGCATGCGTACCATTTACGTCGATTATTTTCCCCCAAACGGAAATTATTTGTCTGTAATTATCGAATTATGGATTATGTTTTTGCATAATCTGCTGTTTACAAAAAACGTATATCTCAATTTCCTCATCAATGCCGTTTTTGTGTTTCCTTTTACACTTGTGGGAATTATTTTATCGGCTGTTTTCGGCACAAAAAAAGGTTTGTATTTTAATACGATTGTATTGGCATCAAAAAAAGAATAACGTTCTTTATGTTAAGATATTTACCGGCATATAAAACGCTTAGAACTTCGCACTATGCCTCGTTTTTTAATGAGGCAAAAGTGACTGTACATTTGCAACGTTACAGAGCCATTTTTTTAATAATTAAAAAGTAAAAAATGGCTGAAATAATTTAAAAATACGACGAACACAATATAAAAGCCAAGGCATACATGAAAAATTTGCTGAAGAAAATTGATTATGATATTGTCAGTGTCGATTTAGGTGATAATGCAGACCTCGACAAAGCTATTCATGAGGCAGAAACAGGACAAACCACTAAATGTAATGATTATTACGATTATCTGGAAAAAGTTAACCATATATGATGCTTATTCGAAATAGCTACCATTCTCTTCCGAAATAGCTACCATTCTCTTCCGAAATAGCTACCATTCTCTTCCGAAATAGCTACAACTCTCTTCGGAAATAGCTACCATTCTCTCCCGAAATAGCTACCATTCTCTTCGGAAATAGCTACAACCCTCTTCGGAAATAGCTACCATTCTCTTCGGAAATAGCTACCATTCTCTTCCGAAATAGCTACAACCCTCTTCCGAAGTGGGTACAACCCTCTTCCGAAGTGGGTACAACCCCCTCCCGAAGTGGATAAATAACATACGACGCAGAACAAATAAATTTTAAAATAAATATGTGCATAAGAACAAATTATCTTATTATAGTTTTATTGTTGGTGAATTTTGCCTGCACGCCATCATCAACTACAGACTATTGCAAATACGTTGACCCGTTTATAGGAACAGCCGACAACGGACATACCTTTCCCGGAGCCACGCTGCCTTTCGGTTTTATACAGGCAAGTCCCGAAACCGGTAATGATTCGTGGAAATACTGTTCGGGCTACAATTACGCCGACGAATCCATCATGGGATTTGCGCAAAATCACCTCAACGGAACAGGCTGCTCCGACCTTGGCGACATATTGATGCTGCCCTTCACCGAAGGCGACATCAAAGACGGAAAATATCGGAGTAATTTCAAAAAATCCGAAGAAAAAGCCTCGCCCGGATATTATGCCGTTCGCCTAAGCGATTTCGACATTGACGTCGAACTGTCGGCAACACAACATACTGCTTTCCACCGCTATACCTTCCGTAAAAACGCTCCCGCAAACCTCCTGCTCGACCTGCAAAGCGGAGTAGTATGGAGCAGGAATTATATCGAAAAACACGTACTTCAAGCCGAAATCGACATGCCCGACAATAAAACCGTAAGCGGACATCAACAGGTCAACAACTGGGTAACCCGTCACTATTATTATGTTATACATTTCGACAAACCCTATACCCTGAAACAGGAACTTCCCGCCAAGGAAGGCAACAAAGCCAAACGCCTCGTACTCGCCTTCGATTTAAAGCCGGGAGAACCGTTGCAGGCAAAAATCGCAATTTCAACAGTCAGTGTGGACGGAGCGCTTGAATCAATGAAAAAAGAAAATCCCAAATGGAATTTTGACGCCATTCGCAAAAAAGCCGCCGACAAATGGAACGAACTCCTTGCGCGGGTACAGGTCGAGGGCAACGACGAACAAAAAACCAATTTCTATACCTCGCTCTATCACCTTTATTTGCAACCTGCCGACATTGCCGATACCGACGGTCGATATCGCGGAACGGACGACAGCGTTCGCACATCGCCTTCGGGCAGTTACTATTCAACCCTGTCGTTATGGGATACTTACCGAGCGGCGCATCCTTTATATACAATACTGTTGCCCGAAAAAACGGACGGTTTTATACAAACAATGATAGCTCATTGGAAAGCTCAGGGATTTTTACCGATTTGGACGCTTTGGGGAAAAGAAAACTTCTGTATGATTGCAAATCATGCTATTCCGGTAATTGTGGACGCTTTTCTGAAAGGTTCTAAGGGATTTGACGCCGAAGAAGCATTTCAGGCAATAAAAATATCCTCAACAGTAAATCATACCGGTTCGGACTGGGAAACATACATGAAATACGGATATTATCCGTTCGACATCATCAAAACCGAATCGGTATCAAAGACTTTGGAAAGCGTTTATGACGATTACTGCGTTGCGCAAATGGCAAAAGCGCTGGGCAAAACGGAAGATTATGAATATTTCGGTAAACGTTCCGATTTTTATAAAAACCTGTTTGATCCGGAAACAAAACTGATGCGCGGAAAAGACTCGGAAGGAAATCGGCGAACACCGTTTAACCCCTTATCGCTGTCACATGCAGGAAGTTCGGGAGGCGATTTCACCGAAGGCAACTCATGGCAATACACCTGGCATGTTCAGCACGACGTTGCAGGCTTAATAGAATTAATGGGTGGCGATGAGGCATTTACCTCCAGGCTCGATTCCCTGTTCTTTATTGAATCCTCAGTGGAACACACAGGGTTCGTATCGGATGTCACCGGTTTGATTGGACAATATGCACACGGAAATGAACCGAGTCACCATGTGATTTACCTTTACGGTTTGGCAGGAAAACCCCGAAAAACACAGGCATTGATTCGTGAAGTATTCGACCGTTTCTACCTCAATAAACCCGACGGTTTATGCGGCAACGACGATTGCGGACAAATGTCGGCATGGTATATTTTTTCGGCAATGGGCTTTTATCCCGTAAATCCGGTTGGCGGAGAATATATTTTGGGCGCCCCGCAAATTCCGAAAATAACAATATCGCTGCCCGAAGGCAAAATTTTTACAATAGAAGCCACAAATCTTTCCAAAGAAAATAAATATGTGCAATCCGTTGAATTAAACGGACAGCCATATCCCCACAAAAGTATAAACCACAGGGATATTATGAATGGAGGAAAGTTGGTGTTTACTATGACAAATTTGTGAGTTTTAGTGTGAAATTCCGCAAGTTTGAAACAACTTTTTCATGGTCGAAAAAAATAATAAAAACGGATATTTTTTAGAAATATTTATAAAAAATACTTTTTCATTTTTTGGATTTAAAAATCTTTAATATAATTGTACTAAAAATATAATTAATATATGTGTGCTAAAAAAATGATAGACAACATGAAACCTACAAAAGTATCTTCGGAAACTAACAATAAAACCGGAGTAAAGCCAAGAAATGGCAAAAAAAAATTGGTAGTAAGCTATAAAAATCTATCCCCGGAACTGGTAGATTTGCTTAAAGAAAAATATCCCAAGGGTTATTCCGATTATCTGATAAAAGTGAATAAAGGTAACGGGCAATTTTTCTATGCCGTCACCTTAGATACCGAAACAACCGACTATCTGGTGAAAGTTGATGTAAAAATAGATTCCGAAATCGAAGAAGTCGAAAAAGCGCTGTTCGACCAGCCGGATGTGCTTGATGATGATTTTCCGGACGATACGGAACCGTTTGATGCGGACGACGACGAACTTTAAGCAAGTACATAATGCCTTATTTCAGCGTCATTGTACCTGTTTATAACCGTCCCGACGAAGTGGATGAACTGTTGGAAAGTTTGACAGTTCAGAAAGATAGAAACATCGAAATTATAATTGTAGAAGACGGCTCATCAAAACCATGCGAATTGATTGTTAATAAATATATATCGTCGTTAGCGATTAAATATTTTTATAAATCAAATTCAGGTCCGGGTCCTTCACGTAATTACGGTGCGAGTAAAAGTCAAGGCGATTATTTGATTTTTTTTGATTCGGATTGTGTTATTCCTGAAACATATTTTGACGAGGTTGAAAAAGAGTTACGCCTCTCGCCTCTAACAGGCGCTTTTGGCGGTCCTGACAAAGCAAGTAAATCTTTTACAAACATTCAAAAAGCTATCAATTATAGCATGACGTCTTTTTTAACAACAGGAGGAATAAGAGGAGGCGGTAAACGGTTAGATAAATTTTATCCTCGCACATTCAATTTAGGCGTAAAAAAAGAAGTATTCGATGGAGTGGGGGGATTTTCGACCATGCGTTATGGAGAAGATATTGATTTTAGTATCCGTGTAATAAAAGCGGGATATAGTTGTAAACTTTTTCCTCATGCCTGGGTATATCATAAACGACGGACTGATCTGAGAAAATTTTTCAAACAAGTCTATCATTCCGGTACAGCTCGAATTAATTTGTATAAACTGTATCCCGAATCGCTTAAATTAGTGCACGTTTTGCCGGCGATATTTACTTTGGGCAGCATTTTACTGTTAATTACAGCATTTTTCCTGCCGTGGGTTTTATTGCCGTTTGCTTTTTTTACTCTGCTGCTGTTTGGCGATTCATTGATACGCAACAAAAGTTTCAAAATAGCGGCATTGTCGGTAGCGACCTGT
>JAISRS010000552.1 GCA_031273485.1 Prevotellaceae bacterium | reverse complement strand
AAAAAAATTAAAGATAAAAGAAGTTGATTAAGAAACAAAAGGTATATATTCTTGCAAGTGTTTGTGTTCTATACGGGTTATTTGCCGGTGCACAAACAACGGAAACGTTGTCCGCAGACGGAAAGAATGAAAAAAAATATGAACTTATAGTAAATGCCAAAAAAAAGATGTTTGGCGGAAAAGTCCATGAAGCGGAAAAATTATATCGCGAAGCTATAGAGTTAGACCCCAAATGCGATGCCTGCTATTATGAACTTGCAAACATAAAGGGACCTGCCGGCGAATACGAAGAAGCAAAACTAAACGCCGAAAAAGCATATAATTTAGACCACGATAATCCGTGGTTTACATTGCTGTATGCAAAACTGTGCTTCTTTTTTAAGGAATACGAAAAAGCGCAAAGCCTGTTTCGTCACATCCTTAAATATCACGGCAACAAACAGGATGTGTGGTTAAGTCTGGCGTCCTCGTATGAGGAACAGGGGCATTTTAACGAGGCTTCCGGAATACTGGACAGTATGGTGATGCGTTTTGGCGAAAACAGCGACATAACATACCGAATGTTCAACATATACGCCAATCTCGGAGACTACGACAAGGCTATCGGCAAGGCTAAAACACTCGCCGAAAACTATCCCGAAGACCCAAGGTTCACAACCCTGCTGGCAGATACTTATCTGGCTGTGGGCGAAGATTCCCTGGCGTTCGCGGCATACAACAGAGCCATAGACGCGGATGCCGACTTTGTCCCGGCGCTGCTCGGCAAGGCGGAAGCATTCCGCAAAAAAGGACTGTTTACACAATATTTCAAATCCCTGCAGGAATATATGAGCAACAAGGCAATAACGCCGGAAGACAAGGCGGAATACCTCGATTTGGTGTTGAAAATCCCTTCGTTTGCCGATTATTTCAAACCTCATATCGACACGCTGTTTGCAATACTGGAAGCAATTCACCCCACGTCGCAAGACCTGAAATTTATACAGGCTCGCTACTTTATCGGCACCAAAAGACCGGAAATATCCATATCCCTCCTGGGACAATTGACCGACATGGACGACGATAATAAAGAAGCATGGAACGGATTACTGTCGTTGGAATATGGTTTGAAACTGTTTACCCAACTCGAAACCTCCTCGCGCAAAGCAATCGCTACCGACCCCAAATATGCCCATTTTTATATGTATCTGGCTTTAGCCCTCTGGTCGCAGGACAGGGCGAAACAGGCAATCGAAATCCTGGAAACAGGACTGAAACGGGCTGACTGCGATTCGGTATTCACCGATAACGCACTGTCGTTGCTGGGAGATTTGTATTACAGCATCAAAAAACCCAAAAAAGCCTTCGTTTATTACGAAAAAGCCCTCGCCATCAATCCCGAAAATGCAACGGTGCTGAATAATTACGCATATTATCTGAGCCTCATGAAAAAACAGCTGGGGAAAGCATACGAGATGAGTCAAAAAGCAATAACGCTCGAAGGGAATAATCATTCGTTCCTCGACACCTTTGCCTATATCCTGTATCTGCAAGGAAAATATGCGGAAGCAAAAATAATGCAGCGACAGGCGCTCGCCGTAGGAGGCAGCGAAAGCGCCGTAGTACTCGACCATTACGCCGATATTTTGGATAAACTCGGAGAACGAAATACGGCGGAAATATACTGGTCGCAGGCTCTGGAAAAAACCGACTGCACCAATCCCGACGAAATAAAAAAGAAATTAAAGAGATAAACAAATGTTGCATTTCAACCGACGTATCACAGGATTAATAACAGGATTAATAACCAATCGGGCAAACCTCTCAATCGAATATCTTAGTCGATATTCAAAACTTGCCCTGTTCATTATCCTTGCAACGATGTGCCGGTGGAGCAACGAATTGATGGCTCAGGATAAAGACGAACTTGAGGAACAGAACCTGATAATGCTGAATAAATACCGCGAAAGAGAAGCCGAAGAGATTTCAAATATAAACAAACTGCTCGAATCAATTGATAAAAAACAACAAAGCGGATTATACAGCCTGTCGCTGATACAAAAGAAAATCGATTCCCGAAAATCGACGCTCAACACCATCGACAGGCAAATCAGTCTGCTGAAAAAACAACTGGAAGAAAAGAAACAAACCGTCGAACTGTTGCAAAACGAGTTGCAAAATATTAAACATTCCTACAAAGAACTCATCAACCGATACTACAACATGCAAGCCCACAAAAGCACCTGGGTGATGTACATCATGGCAAGCGAAAGCATGGCGCAGGCATACAGACGCATGAAGTATGTGAGAGAAATTCTGTTTCTGCTGAAGGCTCAAGCCGACAAAATTATCACAATGACCGACCGACTGAACGCTGAGATTGAAACAATATCCAAAAAACAATCCCTGCTCTCGTCCAACATCAGCGCAAAGCAAAAAGAAATGGCGATACTCAACATGGAAGAAAAACAGTCGAAAACAGTATATTCCGAACTGAAACAGCGGGAAGGAAAACTGAAACAGGAACTGATGGAACGAGAAAAATCTTATGCCCAACTAAGCGACCAGCTGCGGGATTTTATACGCAAGGAAATCGAAACAAATAACGAATCGGGCATAACCGACGAAATGCTGGTTTCGGCGCAAAACTTTGAACAAATGAAAGGTTTTCTGCCGCAACCCGCCATTGGAGTAATTATTGTGCCTTTCGGAAGAACAAAAAAAAGCTCTATCTACGAATCGGTGCAATTGACCCCAAATCAAGGCATAGACATACTTACCGTCAAAAACGCCGAAGTGTATTCCATATTTAAAGGCGTTGTGAAACGGATTTTTACCACGCCCAACGGCATGTTGTACATCCTCATATCGCACGGTTCGTACTATACGGCATACGCCTCCTTAGAATCGGCGTCCGTGAAAGTGGGCGACACGGTGATGCCACGCCAGAAAATCGGAACCGTGAAAAACTCGAAAGACGGCTCTTCCGTCCTGCATTTCGAACTGTGGAAAGACGGAAAAGACAATAAACCGGTGGTGCAAAACCCGGAACACTGGATATTGACCAAACTCCCTCAAGATAACAAATAACAGCAACAGTGATTAATCCTTAAACATGAAATTGGAGAACCCTACCGTTAAACTCAGAGCCGTGGAACCGGCAGATGTAGAATTGCTGTATCTCTGGGAAAATGACCCCGAAACATGGGTCGCCGGAGAAAGTATCGCTCCCTGTTCAAGATTCGAACTTGAGAAATACGTCCTTTCCGAAGGAGATATTTTTGCAAATCGACAGCTGCGCCTGATGATTGACGACAATCGCAGCGAAACGCCCGCCACTGTGGGCGCTGTGGATTTGTTTGATTTCAACCCCGCACACAACAGAGCCGGAGTGGGGATACTGATTTATTCCCGCCTGCACAGGCAGAAAGGTTACGCAACGGCGGCGCTTGAGATATTGATCGAATATGCTTCGACGGCGCTAAACCTTCATTTGCTGTATTGCAACATCAGGGCTGACAACAAACCAAGTCTCGACTGTTTCAAAAAAGCGGGATTTGAAGTCTGCGGCGTCAAAAAGAGCTGGAACAGCTCTCCCAACGGACGGGTCGATGAAATTATGATGCAATTATTATTAACCTCCGTGTGAAAATTGTGAATACTGAATTTTTCATTGCAAAACGACTGTCCTTCGATAAAAAAGGCAATAAACCGGTAAGAATCATGTCGCGTATCGCTGTGTTCAGCATAGCAATAAGCATGACGGTGATAATTGTCGCCGTTTCCGTTTTATCGGGATTTAAGATTCAGCTTAAAGAAAAAATCGCCGGATTCAACGCTAATCTGCGCATAAGCAACCTCGACGCCAATTATTCCTTCGAGCCTGCGCCTACGATGAACAATTATGAGTTTTATGATTCTATCGCCAAACTTCCCGAAGTGAAACACATCCGGCAGTATGCCCACAAGGGAGGGATAATCCGCACGGACAGCGATATTCAGGGCGTGATGCTTAAAGGCGTCGGGCAGGACTTCGACTGGTCGTTTTTTGAACAGTATATGGTGAGCGGCAAAGTCTTTAACGTCAGCGATTCCACCGCATCGAACAGCGTAATCATCTCGAAAAGCCTGTCGCAGCTGCTGAATCTCCAAACGGGGGATGCCTTTGACATGTATTTCATACAAGACCCCGTGAGAATAAGACGATTCACGGTAAGCGGACTGTTCGACACTTATTTTGAAAAGATGGACAGGATTTTCATTCTCTGCGACATCCGGCATATCCGGCGACTCAATCAGTGGAACCGGAATCAGGTATCGGGCATGGAAATAATGCTCCACAATCCGGACGACATGGACAGGCTCAGTGAAACGGTCGATAACATTGTAGGATACACAACTTTTGATGACGGGTCGATGCTTGAAGTAACGAGTCTCCGCGACGACTTTCCCGAAATATTCAACTGGCTGGCAATCCTCGACATGAACGTCGCCATAATTCTTGTAATAATGATTATTGTTGCAGGTTTTAACATGATTTCAAGTCTGTTGATAATGCTGCTGGAAAAAATATCCATGATCGGAATACTGAAATCTATGGGTATGTCCGACCTCAGTATTCGTAAAATATTTGTTTACCGCTCGTCGATGATTGTCCTGAAAGGGCTTTTGTACGGCAACATCGTCGGATTGCTCCTATGCCTCGTTCAACAGCATTTCGGAATAGTGCACCTCGACCCGCAAAGTTATTTC
>JAISRS010000526.1 GCA_031273485.1 Prevotellaceae bacterium | reverse complement strand
TCGCTGATTACAAAACCGGCTTTGAATTTTTTTACTTTTTTCACCATTTCTGCCTGTGCGGAAACGGACTGTGACCCGAAAATAAACGACAGACCTCCGTTACGGGCTAATTCTATTGCAAGTTCCGGTCCCGAAACAGACTGCATGATTGCCGAAACAAAAGGTATATTCAATTCTATTGCGGATTTTTCATTAGCAGGAAATTTGACAAGAGGCGTTTTTAACGACACATTGGCGGGAATACATTGTTTGGTTGTTAATCCCGGAATGAACAGATATTCTCCAAAAGTTCTTGATACATCATCTAAATAAATAGCCATAAAAATAGACTTTAAAGTTTGCGCAAAAGTAGATATTTCAAACCGAATTTACAAATTTCGGATAACGATTCCCCCTCTGTCCCCCTCAAGAACAATGAATCCGGTAGCGGGTTTAAGGTTTTTAAGGAGTTTAAGGTCTTTAAGGAGTTTAAGGTCTTTAAAGTCTTTAAAGACCTTAAAGACCTTAAAGTCCTTAGGTGAAAACCCCTGTTAGGGGGACTACCTTTTACCCTTGAATCCTCGGCAGGTTTATTTCGAAGCAGGCTCCGTTTTTGTTTGGTACAAAAGTGATTGTTCCGCCGAAGCTTTCGATTATACCTTTGGATATTGCGAGTCCGAGACCTGTGCCGCCCGATTTTGTGGTGAAATTGGGTCTGAAAAGATATTTGGACGCTTCTTCGGAAATGCCTACTCCATTATCCGAAATTGTGATAATACATTGATTGTCCTTTTCCTGTAGAGTGATTGTGATTTCGGGATTCGGGACATTTTCGGTTGCCTGTATCGAATTTTTAATGATGTTGGTAAACACCCTTTGCAGCTGCTCTTTATTGGCTTTAACCATACAGGTTTTCAGTTTGTTGGGATTGTTATATACGATGTTGATATTCCTGTATCCCGCAAACAGCGCAATGTTGGAAGATATTGAATCCGACAGACAAACAGGTTCCAGTGCGACTTTTCCAGTGCGGGCGAAATCCGAAAATTCCGAAGCGATATTCGAGAGACTATCAATCTGTTTGAGAGTGGAATTAATCGCCTCGTCCATTTTTTCCTGCCATCCTTCCCTGTTCTGCTCCTTCATGCGCAAAGCAAGTTGAATGTTCAGTTTCATTGGCGTCAGGGGATTTTTGATTTCGTGGGCAATCTGCCGCGCCATTTCCCGCCATGCCGATTCCCGTTCGTTTTCCGCCATAATCTTTGCACTTTCGGCTAATTCTCCAATCATCCTGTTATATTCCCTCACCAAATCCCCAAGTTCGTTGTTGCCCTTATAATCTATGGGTTCCGGATGTTCGGTGAAATTGAGTTTAGCCATTTTCAAGCGCACAACATCCAGCGGACGTGTGATTTGGTTTGAAACAAATATCGAAAGAGCGATCCCTATAACTATCAAAAATATATAGATATTCATGATGGCTCCCGTGAGCGACAGCAGCTCGTTCCGGAACTCGGACTGTTTGTAGAAATACGGCAGATTGAGATATGCAATAGCCTCTCCGTTCCGGTTATAATATGTTGTATAAGACGAGTAATACGTCATTTCTCCTATGCGTTCGGTGTGGATAAATTTAGGCTGTTTGTCTATTGCGAGGGCATAAAACGCCTGTCGGTTCATCTTTGTTCCGATGAGATTTTTCTCAAATATTTCGTTTCGCGACGACACAATCAAATCGCCCTGTATGTTGTACATATTTAAATCGGTATAAAAAGCGTTGGACAGTCGAACCAGAGTGTGTTCCAGTTCATAGACAATGTCAGGAGTGATTCGCCTTTTCTCAAACAAATCCTGGTCAAGTTCAATGATAATCGACTGCATTTTGCTTTGGATAGCGTCCATATTCTTCTTTTCGCTTTGGCTGATGGTGTATACCAGCATTGCAATGGTAAGCGTTGTGAGCGAACCGATTATCCCCGCAAGGATAACAATTGAAATCCTCCACCGGTAGCTGTTTTTGCTGGTGGCGAGTTCGAGTTTCAATCCCGAAAGGGTTAAAAAAGTAAACAGAAGCACAATGAAAATCACAAAAGTATAGGAGAATATGGAGATAACTCCAAAAAAGCCCATTTGCGAGAGGCTTAATATCACTGCGTTCCCGTCGCTTGTGCTGAACATGTAGTGCGAATAACCGTCTTTGTCAAAAAAACCTTCCTTTTCGCTGTCCTTTTGCGTCAATTCGAAGCCATAGTCGCAAGTTCCGAATTTTGTCACAAGTTTCCCGTTGGAATACTTGGCGTAGGAATATTTGTCCAATTCGAGGTCAATGCCCTTGGATTCAAATTTCAGCAGTTCCGGATAACCGATGGCTTCAACTTCGGGTTTTGAATACAGTTCCAGAAACAAAAATGTGGGAACATCCTCGCCAACAAACTTAAAACGCCCGAAATAGTATATCTGTCCCCAATAATTGTTCATAAACCAGAAATGAGAACTCCCCGAAAGGGGAATACCGCGGTTTTCTTTTTCCTTTGCAAAGAAATCTATACAGTTCTCCTCCTTATTTTCCTCAACTATATGCAGTTTTGTGTTGGGGCGACAAACATTGTATCTCAAATCGTAACGCTGAAAATACCCCTTGAAATACGTGTCGAGCAATATCCCGTACAGGTCTGTGCGGTTGAACACGTCGGAATTTAGAATATTTTGAATATACGGGTCGATTAATATCTTCTTTTCTATATCTTTCAACAGCATTTCCGCCACAGGGTCGCGCTCCGACAGGAGGCTTTGCGCCAATAGCGACCTCTTATGATGCTCTCTTTCTATGGTGTTTATAATAAGCGAAAAAGATACGTACAGAGAAATCGTCACGGTGAGCCACACAAATGTGGACAGCGAAAGCCTCGTGAGAGGATTCCTGAAAAACAGGAAACTGATAAATACCGACAGCACGAAAAGTATAAAGTTCTCGTATGTAAATCCCATCACAAACAACAGCGTGATCAGGAGTATGCCGCCGTGCAAGGCAAATTGCCCGAATCCGTAGATTGAACCGAAAAGCGCGGCGTAAACATGCAGCAGCAGACAGAGTTGTGTAAATATAAGCACAATTATGAAATAAGCCAGAAAGGTATATACCGTGATGTCGCTCATTTTATACACTTTGAACGATATTTCGGAGTTCAGCGCCAGCGATTCCGTTATATACTGTATTCCGCAAATAGTCAGGGATATTAAGATGCAGGACACGATGAAGAGTATCATTTTTCCGTTAGGCGAATATCTCGACAATCGTTCGCACAACGAGTCTTTTGCCGAAAACAGTATAACGATAAATATAAATACGAAAACTATGTGCAACAGAAGGTCGCCCAATGAGGGCAAAAACTCCGAATCGGCATAAAGCATGGGGGAAAACAGGTATAAATCGCCGCTGAAAAAGTCGTGATTTGTAAATATCACAATGCGTAAACCCAGCAGTAGCATGAAGGGCGCAATCAAATACCGCAGATTCCGCCGGTACAGCTTCGGGTAATAGAAAATCAGCACAGTGGATATGAAAATGAAAATCACCGTAATCCATCGAAACAGCAGCGAGGTGTTGGACGTCACTATGGACGAAATATCGGAGTTGATTATGAATAGAGATTTTCCCGAGATGCCTTTCACGGGCAGTCCGATATCCGAACCTAAGGGCAGAATAATCACATTTTTAGGGAAATTGAATACCGGATTGGTATCATCCCGAAGAAACTGGTTTTGATAGAAATATTCCCTGTGTACCAAAATCAGCGTTATGTAGCTCACCGATCCGTGTCTATATGCCTGTGCAATATACCATCCGTTGCCAAGAAACAGATATTTGGCTTCGGTTTTCACCTCTTGCAGCTGTTCCGCCGTAACGGGAAGATTCTCCGACCAGTAAAGTATTTCCTGACGGGCAACATCCTCCCGATGATGTATCGAGGGTTCGTTTACGGATGTTCCGGAATAAACTGCCGACGGCGCATTGTGGTGTTCATTGTCGATAATGAAGAGATACACGCCTTTTTGTTGCAGTTCCTTTGGCAGGACATTGTCCAAATTCGGAGCGTTACGGATAATGGAATCGTGGTAATTTGAGATTATTTGTCGAACAATTTCCCTGCTGTCGGTCTGTAAATCGTGCAATATCATTTCTATTTTACCCACATTGCAATCCGAAATGCCTTTTTCGAGATTGTTGGTAGTGGAAAACGACAGTATGGCGAAAATAACGCAAAGACACAGAGATACGGATATTTTTATATAGCGTTTATTTAACATGATGATTTTATTCTAATTGTTTTTTTATCTTTTCAACATCAACATTTTTGATATAATTCGGGATATTCGTATAAATCGTATGAAATCCGAAACGTGCATCTTTCAATTCTTCGATAGCGCTTTCTTTGCTCCGGTTTTGAAAGACGATACGATACATAGCAACAATTGTACCGGTTCTGTCCGAACCGTGATGACAGTGAATCAACACCGGATGCCGACGGTTTTTGATGATTCGAAGCGCTTTCACAACATCGTAATCGCTGATATTGTGGGCGCTCATACGAACTCTGTGTAAAATAAGACGGGTATTCCCGACGTGTCGTTTATCGGAATGCCAATGTCGGAGATTGAGAATTTCCCCGATTCCATAGTTCTCCAATAATTTAAACTCTTCGGATTCCGGTTGCTCCGAACGATAAACGCCTTCGTCCACCTTATATAAATTATCTAAACCCAAGCCGTTGATTTTAACGGCGGTTGATTCAACCGTCACGGCGCTGTCGCATGAAACCAACGCCTGCATTGCCGGCTCAATAATCAACTCCGAAGTTCCGGAATGTGAAACAAATACGGTATCGTATAACTTACCGGCAGTAAAATTATCGGAACCCGTCACCTGACAAAACAGTATAACCCAAAAGGCTATACTCATCGTAAACATTATAAATCGTCGCATAGCAGAAAAATATGCCGCAAATTTATACTATTTTATCGAATATGTGGTGAAATTTTTTTTGGAGGAACCGATAAATGACACGAAAAGACAGAAGGATGAGCGAAGGCAGAGCGAAGGCAGAGCGAAGGCAACAAGTCAAATTCCGCAGGAGTTGTCCCGCCACTTTTTGGGAGGCAGAGGGGCGTTCGTACAAGCGAAGCCGAAGCGCTGGGTAACGGATGATTGGAGTTTTGTCGTACAGCCTGTGGAACCCGCAATCATCTCCTGCAATTTGCAGGAACGCGTCGGAAGTCCCTGATCATCTCCTGCAAATTGCAGGGTGTATTCCAAAATGTCGCTTTGTAAAGAAATTATTTTAACTCAAAGGTCGCAAAAGAAATTCTTTGCGCCCTTTGAGTTAAAATAACAGCAATTAAAAAAACGACTGCTTGAAAAC
>JAISRS010000516.1 GCA_031273485.1 Prevotellaceae bacterium | reverse complement strand
GCAGATAGTTTGGTTATTATGTTTATTGAAATTAGAAAAATTACTCGTTGCGGATTACTGTTTTGGCTCTTTATGGGTGTGTTTCCGGGTGCGCAGGCTCAGGAATTATTGTTGGGTCTTAGTGAAATTGACATACCGGAAACAAAAACGTCACAAATTGTTAAGACTAAATCCATAGTAAACCGTCAGCTGCCTTTTGTTGATGATTTCTCAAAAAACGGACAGGTTGTTCCCGATTCAAAACTTTGGGACAATAGCCGGTCGGTATTTGTAAACAATGTTTACGCAATAAATCCCGTTACTGTGGGAGTTGCAACCTTCGACCCATTTGACGGTAAAGGTAAAATCTATGCAAATGCCTCCAATTCAACTTTTCCGGCAGACACGCTGACCTCTGCCCCCATAGATTTGGCATACCATCCTCAGGATTCGATTTACCTCAGTTTTTACATTCAGCCTCAAGGCTATGGAGATATGCCCGAAATTAACGATTCCTTATCCTTAGAATTTTATTCTCCAACGGAAAACAAATGGAACAATGTGTGGAGCGCATCGGTTATTTCAACAACAGAATTATTGATGTCCAATCATCTGCAAAATACAACAACAACGATAAAACACGACAGTTTAGGATATAATTTTTTCAGAGCAAATATTAAAATCGACAAATTTGAATATCTAACCGGCGGATTCGGTTTCCGCTTTATTAACTATGCAAGTATCAGCGTACATACCGATTTCCCGGGGCGCAGTACCGCCTCCGACCATTGGCATCTGGACTATGTTTATTTGGATAAAAACAGACATGCGGATAATCAAAATATCCCTGACATAGCGATAATTAAAGAGCAAAAAAGAATCCTGATGAACTATGAAACAGTTCCTGCCGTACATTTCGATGTCGCTAAATCCGAATTATTCAACAATCCCATAACTTTGGAACTTAACTATACAAACTTAGGTTGGGGAACAAAAAGCGTTACCCGTAATTTCAGACTGCGAAGCATTTACGGTACCACCGGCAGAACATTATCCTATTCGGCAGGCTCCGAAAACATACAGGACGGAAGTACCATAGACCTTTCATATTCAATCCCTCAATACGAACTTTCGGTTGACGGAGATTCCGCCTCTTTTGAACTCCTTAGCTGGCTTGTAACCGACAATGACCCTGCGGATTTCAGGGCGGCATTGCGCTATAACGATACAAGTCGCACGGTTTACACATTTAAGGACTATTATGCTTATGACGACGGTACGGCGGAAAACGGATACGGATTATTCGGAAACGGCTCGTCGAACGGTAAAGTGGCGATAAAATTCTTTACCTATATGGCTGACAGTTTGAGAGGAATATCCATGTATTTCAACAGAGCGGTGAATGACGCCAATGAAAAACACAAATTTACACTGGCTGTCTGGCGTGACATGGGAGGAATGCCGGGAGAACTTATACATAAGGACGAGGGAGCGAAACCTGCGTTCAAAGACAGTCTTAACCAATTTGTTGTATATAAATTCTCAAAACCCGTATATCTGTCGAAAAACGAAGTGTTTTACGTGGGATGGCTGCAAACCGACGAAGGTTTTTTGAATGTCGGTTTTGATAGAAATCGCAATTCTAAAGATAAAGCATTCTACAATTTAGGTCAAAATTGGGAACCTTCGGCTTTCGACGGTTCATTGATGATTCGTCCGATATTTTGCCGCACGGATTCCAATTTCCCGTCCGATTACGTGGAATTTGAACCGGAAGAAGAATCGGGCGAATCAGGCGCATCCTTTGTGGCGCATCCTAATCCGGCACGAGGAATTATTTATTTGTCGGAACATAATAATACACCGGTCAATTCGTCAAAAATAGAATTATATGCTCTGTCGGGGAAACTCGTTAAAGTCTTTGAAAATGTAACCGGCAATATAGACCTCACCTCCGTTTCTTCGGGCATATATCTCATACGGGTGTGGGACGCAAACAACAGAGTGCGGGAAGTGAAAAAAATTATTGTAGTAAATTAGTCCTAAACCGGTTAATTGCACATAAACAGATTAAATATAAATTAATAAAACATTGATATGAAACATAAAAAATTATTTCCGATTATTGTATTCGGTATGATACTCTCAGGTTGCGGCGGCGTTGATAAAGCGCCCGAACAGGCGGCTTTGCCCGCAGGCGACAATCCTTTTTTCAAGGATTATAACACTCCTTTTAAAGTTCCGCCTTTTGATTTGATAAAAACTGCGGATTATTTGCCCGCTTTTGAAGCCGGAATGGCAAATAACAAAGAAAATGTGGAACGAATAATAAATCAAAAAGCCCGACCAACGTTTATCAATACAATTGAAGCTCTGGAAAACAGCAGTGAGCTGCTTACCGGAGTGAGTACCGTGTTTTTCTGCCTCACTTCGGCAAATACAAACAAGGATTTGGAGGAGATCAACAAAAAAATATCACCGATACTTTCCAAACATCGCGACGATATTTATATGAATCCAAAACTGTTTGCCAGAGTCAAAACTGTTTTCGACAATCAAACGTCTTTCAATTTAAATGAAGAACAGGCAAAATTGCTGGAAAAAACCTATAAAGCCTTTATTCGTAACGGCATAAATCTTGAACCCGAAAAACAGGCGCGTTTAAGAGAAATAAACGAGAAATTATCCGTTCTCACCGTTAGCTTCGGGCAACATTTATTGGCTGAAAACAATAAATTCGAACTCATTATAACCAACAAAGCCGACCTTGGCGGATTGCCCGAATCGGCAATAGCGGCTGCCGCAGCTTCGGCAAAATCAAAGGGTTTGGACGGAAAATGGCGTTTTACGCTGCATAACCCAAGCGCTTTACCGTTTTTGCAATATGCCGACAACAGAGCGTTACGCGAAACAATCTATAAAGCCTATACCAATAAATGCGATAACGGCGATGATTCGGACAACAATGCCATAGCCGCCGAAATAGCCTCATTAAGAACCGAAAAAGCAAATTTATTGGGATACCGGAATCATGCAGCCTACATCCTGGAAGAAACAATGGCAAAGGAACCCGAAGCCGTTAATAAATTCCTTCGACGGTTATGGACGCCCGCTATTGAAGTCGCTAAAAACGAAGCGCTTCAAATGCAACAGTTGATGGACAAAGAAAACAAAAAACAAACACTCGAAGCATGGGACTGGCAGTATTATGCCGAAAAAATACGAAAAGAAAAATACAATTCGGATGCGGAAGCCTTACGTCCGTATTTCAAACTGGAAAATGTCCGTTGGGGAATATTCACATTGTGCAATAAATTATACGGATTAACTTTTGAAGAAGTCAAAAATGTTCCGTTATATCACCCCGAAGTTGTTGCATTTGAAGTAAAAGACAGCGACGGCTCACATCTGGGACTTCTGTTTATGGATTTTCATCCGAGAGAATCGAAACGAAGCGGCGCATGGATGACTTCCTACAGGAAAACTTCAAAAAAAGACGGACAACGCATCGCTCCGCTGATTTCCATAGTATGCAATTTCACCAGACCGTCGGAAAACACTCCGGCGCTTCTGACTGCCGAAGAAGTTGAAACATTCTTCCATGAATTTGGTCATGCGCTGCACGGATTGTTGGGCAATACGCAATACTACAGTTTGTCGGGGACCTCGGTTCCGCGCGATTTTGTTGAATTACCCTCGCAAATTATGGAAAACTGGGCTTTTGAAAAAGAATTATTAAATCTTTATGCAAAACACTATCAAACAGGAGAAGTGATTCCCGACGATTTGGTCGAAAAAATGAAGGAAGCCTCCAAATTCAACCAGGGATTCGCCACAGTAGAATATCTGGCGGCATCTATTCTCGATATGGAATATCACACTTTGACCGACAAAAAACAGGTCGATACAAAAGAATTTGAAAAGGCAAAGATGAACGAAATCGGGCTAATCCCTCAAATCGCTCCACGATACGGAACAACATATTTTCAACATATATTTTCGGGAGGATATTCCGCCGGATACTACAGCTACATCTGGGCGGAAGTTCTGGACAGCGACGC
>JAISRS010000436.1 GCA_031273485.1 Prevotellaceae bacterium | reverse complement strand
ATTCCGAATGCGCCGTACCACTCCATGTATTTGGGAGCGCTCATTTTAGCGCCTTTTTCTATAAAATCGAAATCCAGTAATAAATTCAAAGCCGCAATAACAACAATCACAGCGCTGATGCCTATGCTAAGCCAACTTGCGCCGTGGTAAAATGCCGTATTGACTCCAAATAAATTCAACACAATAACAACAAGGTAAAAGACGCCGATACTTATTGTCGCTATTATTATCACCGAGCGCAATTTATCGGTTACCTTGATCAAACCGGTTTGATAGCAGAACAACATTATCAGAGTTGTTAATAATGTTATTGCTACCGCCGTTAACACAATTCCGGGATAAGATTCCGAAAATATCCCTTCAAACAACGCTGATATTGCTCCAAGTGCAAAGCCTTCCGCAACAGCGTATAAAGGCGACAAATAAGGCGCTGTTTTAGGTACAAAGGAAATAATCAGCGCTAAAACAAGACCTGCAATTACGCCTCCCCACATCCACGGGGCGACATTAGCGCCGCCGCTAACCATATACCAGGTATAAGAAGCTGCAAAAATAGTCAACGCAACCAAAAGTACGGTTTTGATAACAGAACCTTTTACTGTCATTGCTCCGGTGTAGTAACCCGATAAAGCAGCTTTTTCGAAAATACTCTCCTTCATTGTAGGATTCGAAGATTTGTCAAATAATGCCATTTTTTTAAATATTATTAATTAATTTTTGCCTGCAAAAGTAATAAATTTTCATAATCTCATTATATTTCGATTATTTTTTTTTGATTTGTCCTAAATATTTAACAACTGATTAGACTGTTATTCACCGTTTTATTTCTTTTTAAACAAATCTTTTATTTTATTCACCGCCTCGTCTTTTTGTTTCTGAATTTCGTTTTTTGCTTTTTCTTCCAATTGATTTTGCAACTCCTGTTTCTTTTCCTCAAGCGCTTGTTTAGCCTGATTCGTTGCCTGTTCCGATACCGATGGAGAATCGTTCATATACTTGGCTTTAGTTAAACCAAACGATGGATTTTTGATATTTCCTCCAATAGCAACGCCAACGTTCACCGTGTTTGCGGTTATTGCATCCGATTTGCCTCCCCACTGTGAAATCAGGCTGTTTACGGCGCTTGTGATTTGTGCGGCGGGAAGGCTCAAATCTATTTGCAGATTTAACGATTCATCCAAGCCATATTCGCCGCCGATCATGATTTTGGTGGAGCCGATTGAGGCGGGAAAAGGAGAAAACCCTATTTTGCCGTCTGTTACCGAAAAAGATGCGTCGATATTTTTAAGCATATTCGATTTGTCCTTCATGCCGATAAGCGATGTTATTTTACTCAATGTTTCCTGATTCAACAGTTTGAGGCTGTCGGCTTTGATATTTCCCACCGCATTCAGAGCCATTAGTACGGGACTGAGATGTTGGTCGAAATTGTCGGAGAAATTGAAATCGAACGAAACTTTGCCGTCAAGTTCCTTAAGTATGGGCAACACCTTGTCGAACATCGCAAACGATTGCGCCAGGTCTTTTACATGAATATCCTGCAAGTGCATATTCATATTGGCTAAAGCCGACGATGTATTTTCCGCCAGATATTTTCCCGATAGCCGGATTTGTCCGCCGGCAAAACCCGATGATAAATTATCAATATTCAACACATGATCTTTTATTGTTATCAAGCCTTTGGCATTGGTCAGGGTTAAATTGTCGTATAATATTTTTCCGATACTTGCGTTGATTGCAAAATCCACATTCGAGGGTAAAACAATCACCGATAAAACGCTTGTATCCGCCACAGTTGTGGAATCGTTGCCGGCGCTCGACATCAACTGATTGCAATTGATATAGTTGGATTTTAGTTGAAGCGTACCTTTTAATATTTCATCTTTCATTGCATAATTCAGGAAATTTTCCAGCCGTCCCGACGCGTCGATATCGCTTTCTCCGATTTTGGCGTTAAATTGCGACAGATTAACGTATTTAGGCGTAAATTCCAAATCGGCTTTCGATATATCAACGGGCAGCGACAGGTCTTCGGTAATGGCGGTAAATCCCTGTAAAGAGATATTGCCGTCGAGGTTAAGTCGTTCATATTCTTTTTTGTCGATATCCGACATGCGTCCTGCAAAATTAATATTAGCGCTCAGCGTTCCCTTCAAATCCATCCTGTCTAACGGAAGAGCTTCTTTGATTGATGCAAAATCCAGTTTCCCTTTAACCGATGCTTTGATATTTGCGTCGGTCACAGGCGTTTTTACGCTTGTTGAAATGTCAAACGGATTGCCTCCCACCTCAAAATGAAAACGATTTACCTCAATGCCGGTGTTTTCGTCATTGTTTCCGTCGAATAATATTTTGGTGTCGATGTTTATATTATCTACGGATTTAGGCAATTGGGAATATTTCACATATCCGTTTTCCACGTTAAGTTCTCCCCAAACCTGAGGTAAGGAAGTTTCGCTGTAGGTTCCTTTAACCCAGCCTTTCAGCGACAGATTACCTTTTGTATCAACATTTTTGACATCAGGAAGAATTTCCGGCGGTATGATTTCCAAAAGTGTTTTTAGCGAAGCAACTTTTGCTCCGTAAGTTACATCAATCAGAATATCATCGTTATCTTCTATTTTTACTGTTCCGTCGGCAAGCAGAGCAATACGGTTGACGTTTAACTCGGTGTTATTTAAGGTAAACAATAATTTTTCCAAATCTGCGCCGAGTTTTCCGGCAATCGAAAAATTAAAGTCGGAGATAAGCATCAATCCGTTATACATGACATTTATCCTGTCTATGGAGGCTTTCACATCCAAAGAGGTAAGGGTATTCGACAGGTCGCCTTTCATGCTGAAATTAATGTTATTAAGCGCTGCAAGCGTTTTACTTGTCAAGTCCTCATACATAACCGAACCGTTTGTGACAGCGAATTTTTCGATTGCAACTTTAAATTCCGACGAGCCGGATTCCGGTTCCGCCTCTACACTTTCTTCGGAGGCTTTCATAATGTCCCAATTAACAGTGCTGTCGTTAAATACTTTGGCGTACAGTTCCGGCGATTTAAGCTCAATAATTTGCACATCAACAACTCCGTCCTTTATGTAGGACATCAGGTTTATACCTGCGTCAAACAATGCAATGGACGCCAATTTTTCGTTTTTTGAAGTGATACTCAATTCTTCCAAAGATATTGTGATTTTCGGAAAATTTTTAAGCGAGATGTCCACATCCTTAAAATCAACAACAGCATTCAAATTCTTGTTTATCGCATCTTTTGCCATAGCTGTGAGCTTGTCCTTAAACAATACCGGTATTAAAAACACCGCCAACAACAGCAACACAATCAAACTTCCCAAGGATATTCCTAAAATTTTAAACACTTTTTTAAATACTTTTTTCATCGTCTTAATTTATTTAGTTTATAATGTTTTAACTCAATTATTTTAGGAAACTTCTAAAAACTGCTTTTTCTGCGTTCGACTTCAATTTTTAAATTCTCATTTACAATCAGTAAACTCCGGTTTAAAAATCTCGTCTGCCTTGAAAAATCAAGTTTTTAGAAGTTTCCTTTATTAAATTGTGCAAAGGTAGATATTTTAATTGAAAATATACAAAAACAGTCAATCGGCTCACAAAATATTTTAGTCGCCGAATTAAACAAATGGAACGAATTTAAAATCCTGCGGATTTTTTTAATTCGCAAATACATCGTTCATCGTTCATAATTCAAAAAAGCTATATCTTTGCAGCCGGTTAAATATAGCGATTATGCTCTAAAATTGTATAAAACATTATGAAGTTTAATAGATACATAATATTATTTGCACTCTTTTTCGGTTGCAGCGTAACATACGGACAATCATTTGATGATGCTGTAAATGATTTGAAGGATTTAATGGTAAAAGCGGCTGCGGAAAATGATAATTCCATGAAACAACCGTATATTAAATCTTTTTCGGAACTGTTGCAAAAAACATTAAAACAGCCTAATTCGCTTCGTCAGTCATTCGACAGCGTGCCTTATCTCAAAGTACTGTCGTCGGACGATGGCGTTTTACGAATCTTCAACTGGGGCGCGCCCGACAAAGACGGAAAATATACTTATTATGCAATCATACAAAGACGTATGGGAGATAAAAACAGCCCCTTGTCGGATATATATGTTTTAGAAGACACTAAAAATGATGTGATTAAACCCGAAGAAACAACTTTGCGCTATCCCGACTGGTACGGATGTCTGTATTACGAAATTTTGGAACGGCAGGATATGGGAAAAACAATGTATGTACTTATGGGCTTGGACTTCAATGATAATATCTCGTATAAAAAATACATCGACATACTCACTTTCAATCCTCAAGGAATACCTTACTTCGGCGCGCCGGTTTTTATTGATGATGAAGAAGGAATAAAAAGCAGAATAATATTCGAATATTCGGCGCAATCGCAGATGTATTTGAGATACCACAACGAAGTGGATAAGATAGTCTTCAACTGGTTACACCCGATACATCCCGAAAAGAAAGACGATAAATCCTACTATGTCGCCGATATTACATACGACGGCTTTGAATTTAAACATGGAAAATGGGTAAAAGTCAGAAATATCCTTCTGAAAAGGAAAATTCAAAAATAACAATCGGTTCTTTTATTTAATGGAATGCGCCTTAGCGTGAAAGGCAACCCACTGACAGGGATTTTAAACCCTGTTAGAGGGGCGTCTTCCACGCTAAGGATTAATGACCTTAAAAACGCCCCTCATTCATAATTCACAGCAATTTGAAAAGCGTAGGCTATTAGTTTTTTGTGAAAAATGTTGGGGAATTTATTTATAATTGATAATCGTCCTCTATCCGTATATACGTAGTTACTAATATGAAATATTATAGGGAACTCCTAAAAACTGCTTTTTCGGCGTTCGACTTCAATTTTTAAATCCTCATTTACAATTAGTAAACTCCGGTTTAAAAATCTTGTCTGCCTTGAAAAATCGAGTTTTTAG
>JAISRS010000513.1 GCA_031273485.1 Prevotellaceae bacterium | reverse complement strand
ACGGAAAGTCTTGTATATCTCTTTGCCGCTGCCAATTCCGTGCTGTTTGACAAAATGGACAAACTTATCGGACTCTTCAAACAAACACATCCGGACTTTGTGCGCCGCTATAAAAGCGCTCGCAATCTGATTAACACGTCGCCGCGCAAAAAAACCGAAACGCCTGATGCGGAATAATAAGGATACAAAACAGTACTGAAACGGGATTGCAAAGGACAATATATAAAAAGCCAATATGCAGAACCGACCAACCAAAATAAGAGTCAACGAAGCGACAGACACAGACTTGAAAGTCGTAGAAAGACTCCAAAAGACTGGATGGAAGCGTGGCGACACATTATTGTATCAGCAAGAATATAAATTGTTACCTGAACAGCAAAAGAAATTTGAGGGGAAGAAGAGCATTAAGCCGGATATAGTGCTGCAAGATTTGAACGGTAATATTTTAACCGTTATAGAAAACAAATTTGAGGACGAAAAAAAGGCATTATCAAAACTTCGCTCGTTATATGCAGCCATTCTTAAACCTCGTTTTTTGTACGCTTGCTCGCCCGAACGTATTCTTTTCTATGATACGGAATGGAAAGGTCTTGAATCCGGGGAATTTCGTCAGGTAGATGGTTTTATGACACTTGAAGAAATGCAGTTAAAAATTGAACAGGCAAAACAAATCAATCTGCAACGCGAAATAGTTATTGACAAAAGTATTGCAGGAGGTGTTAATCCGAGTTGCGGAAAAGAAACATATTATCAAGCGGAATGTATTCAAGTGCTCATTCAAAAATATAAAGAAGGCAAGCAAAAAATGCTTGTTCACATGGCAACCGGACTGGGCAAAACCCGTACAATGGTTGCCTTTGTCAAAGCGTTGTTCGAATACAATATGGCAAAGCGAGTATTGTTTGTAGTGGATAGAATTATGCTTGCCGAACAAGCCATTACAGACGGTTTTTCTCTTATTAGTACCGAATATTCCGCCGTAAGAATCACTTCAAGCAATTACCGTCAATATAAAAACGTTCAAATTCATGTAGTTGTTATTGATACTTTGGAAAATATACACCAAAATATATCAAGTAATTTTTACGATTTGATTATTGTGGATGAGTGTCACAGGTCAATCAATCTTAATCGGAAAGTCATTTTTGACCATTTTCTTTGTCCGCGCATTGGATTGACGGCAACTCCCAGAATGGCAGTCGCAAAAGAAGGCAAAGAAATTCCCGACGAAGACCTTGCCATTCTGGATACTTACCGACTTTTCGGGTGCGAAATCGGCGGGCCTGATTATCAATTTGACCTTGCAAGAGGAATTGACGAAGGTTTTCTTGCGCCATATAAAGTACTGTCTATTGAAACGGAACTGACTAAAACAGCACGCGATACAGGAATAAATTTTGATCACTATTTCGACATGAAAACCGAAGAAATTGTACAGCTTACAGAAGAAGAACAGATAATGCTCGAACAATTGAATCGCAAGTTTATTGCCCGTGAAACCTGTAAACGCATAGCCGAAGAAATTAGGAAGAATACCGAATATGGCGAAAAGGTTATTTTGTTCGGTGTCAGTCAGGCGCACTGCGTTCAGTTAGTAAAGGCTGTAAATGAAATTTTTAAAACAAATCAAGATGAGCTTTCGCCTCGTTATGCAGAAGCAATTATTTCGGATAATGATGATTTAAACGCCACATTTAAATCATGGTTTAAAGACGCAAACCATAAACCGTTTGTGGCTGTATCGGTGGATATCATGAGTACCGGCGTTGATATTCCCTGTGTTCGTTATATCGCTTTTGCCAATCTTACAAAATCGGCAGGTAAATACATCCAGATGCTCGGACGCGGTACAAGACTTGACCCCAAAACAGGAAAATTCAGTTTTAAGGTTTTGGATTTCGTTGGTTTGTGTGCAAAAATGGAAGATAACGGAAAAGGCACATTAAAGGAAAACAAAAAAATTATCAGTCAACAGGGCGGCAGTACACGCGAAGGTTCAGGTAGCGGTGAACACCCTGTTGTGCAGGCGGCATTAATTGATAATCCTGACCCTGTCAATAACATTCAACGGATTTATTTACATGGCGATATGATTCAAGTGATAGACAATATTCCCATTGATGAGGCTCGTAAAATATTTGAAGAAGAAATTCAGAAAACACCTGTTGTCGAAATCAATCAAATCAAAGAGAGAGCAAAGGCTGACAATAATTACGAACCTACCGAAGGTGAGATTGATGCAATCAATACATGGTCGCACAATCCCGAAGTCTTTTTGGATGAGGGACAACTGCGTAAAATATATGATTTTGAGCAAGGTTCGATATGGGATTTTTTTCTGCATGGGACAGGAATCAAAAAAATTCCAACTCCGAAAGAACGAATAGAAAGAGGCTACGAATCATACATAAAAACATACAATTTCAATGACAGACAAATCTCGGTTTTGCGTAAAATTAAAGGACTTGTTTCGGCAAATATAGCGGATAAAAAGCGAATTTCGCCACAAGAAATTTTCGACAACCCTTTTTATGCAAGGGCAATAGGATATGATTATCAGGAAGTCAATCAACTTTTCGATAATCATTTTCCTTGTGTATTTAATGAATTGCAAACAACATTTAAAATTTAATGAATGGGACGTTCAACCGTACACTACGCAGATAACGAAACAAACAATATATTAAAGCGGCTTCATAATAAACTCCGCCCCGCAGGTACTCCCGTCGAGCGTGTAGAGTATATTATCGAATTGCTGCTGCTTCGCATTTTTGAGGCAAAACTCAAACAGGACGAGATTTTTAAGCCCTTGCGCAAACTCTTTGATGGTGAAAATTACCGCTTGCTTTTTTCATATATTCATTCGCTGAGCAACGGCGACAGGGTTTTGTCGGAATTGAACAAAACTATTTTCCCTTTTTATGCTTCTATTCTGCAAGAGGCACGCAAAGTTATCAAGGGAAACCTGCCGCAAAAAATGCAAGACCAACTGGTGTTGATGGAAGAAGTTTTTGCCAATTCCAATTTCACCAACAATGTGAAAGGCGGAGTAATAACCGAAGTGATAGGTTTAATAAGCGAAATAGAAGAAAAATATATCCTGAAAACCGACCTTTTGGGCGATGCCATTGAATCGGCATTGTCGGAAACCGGCGGCACAAAAGATTTGGGATTATACCGTACTCCCGACCATATCCGTAGAATGATGGTAGCAATGATTGACCCTGATTTTACAGATTCAATTTTCGACCCGGCTTGTGGAACGGCGGGCTTTCTTTTCGACGC
>JAISRS010000316.1 GCA_031273485.1 Prevotellaceae bacterium | reverse complement strand
AACCTCTAAAAACTTGATTTTTCAAGGCAGACAAGATTTTTAAACCGGAGTTTACCTTTTGTAAATGAGGATTTAAAAATCGCAGTCGAACGCCGAAAAAGCAGTTTTTAGAGGTTCCCTTCAATTAATCCGGTCATCACCGGGGTAATGTAATGTCCCAATATTACATGCAGGGACACTGGAGCGAGATCGTTAGTGTGGTCGTTCCATGAGAAACAGCCATTTTATTAAATCGGGTAGGAGAAACGGGATTAATTCCCGTTTCTCCTACCCGATTCTTAACCAATCGGAGGTATCCCGCTACGCCAGAGCTAAAAGCAGGCTTCCGGCTTGCGCAACGCACCCACTTTTAAGGACTATAAGGACTTTAAGGTCATTAAAGACCTTAAAGTCCTTATAGTCCTTATTATCCCTAACAGGGGTTTTAAACCCTGTTAGGGGGGGCGCCTTCGCGCAAGCGAAGGCTGACAGGACGACTGACATGTATCAAGCAAATCCTTTAATCAAACTTCCGGCAATAGTTTGCTATTTATATAAAATGGCTTACCTTTGCGGCGGTAATACTTTAAAATATGATATGGTAGCTCGCCGAAATATAATAATAATAATAATAATAGTGGTTACAATTGTAATATTGCTGATGCGGCTTTTTTTTATACAGGTTCTGGACGAATCGTATAAAATAACGGCGGCAAACAACGCTTTCAGATATGATGTGGAATATCCCGCAAGGGGAATAATCTACGACCGCAATAAAAATATTCTGGTGGAAAACACCACCACATACGATATTATGATAACCCCCCGCGAACTTAAAGATATCGACACCGCAGAACTCTGCACCATCTTCCGACTGTCGCCGGAGGAAGTCAAAAATATCTTTAAAGATTTGGGACGAAACAGAAGCTACAGAGCGTTTACTTTCCTCAAACAGGTCGCCCCCGAAAGATACGCAATGTTCAAAGAACGAGCCGACCGTTTTCCGGGATTCTATGCCGTGGTGAGAACCATGAGAGTGTATCCGCGCAAAGTCGGAGGCAATGTGCTGGGATATATCAAAGAAGCGGATACGGCTACCATCAACAGAAATCAATACTATAAATCGGGCGATTATATAGGATGCACAGGAATAGAAGAATCGTATGAAGAAGTGTTGAGAGGAAAAAAAGGACTGAGTATATATCTGCGCGATTCGCGCAACAGAATAGTGGAACCTTACGAAGGCGGACGTTTAGACACATCTGCCGTTTCGGGCAAAAATATCACAAGCTCCATTGATGCCGATTTGCAGGAATACGTTCAGCTTTTGATGCAAAATAAAGTCGGGTCGGTGGTAGCCATCGAACCTTCAACGGGCGAAATATTGGCGCTGGTGTCCTCGCCTACATTCGATCCCGCCTTACTTTCGGGACTAAACAGAGGTCAGAATTTTAACGCCTTAGACAGCGACCCCACGCATCCTCTGTACAACAGAGCGATTATGTCGAGACAACCCCCCGGCTCCACATTCAAATTGGTGAACGGCTTGATTGCGCTACAGGAAGAAACACTGACAACCACAACGCACTACCATTGCGGAGGACGCTACCCATACGGCAAAGGAGTGGGATGTCACGGACACCTGTCGCCCGTGAATTTCACCAACTCCATAATGGTGTCATGCAATTCCTACTATTGCCATGTTTTCAGGAATATCCTCGAAAACAAAAAATATTCCTCCACAGGCTTAGCCTTAGACGCATGGAGAGAAAAAGTTCAACGATTCGGATTTGCCCGAAAGCTGGGAATAGACCTCCCCGGCGAAAAGGAAGGTATCATAGCATCCAAACAGATGTACGACAAACGGTACGGCGAAAACAGGTGGAATCCCCTGACGGTGATTTCTCTTGCCATAGGACAGGGAGAAATCGTAACAACCATACTCCAGTTAGCCAACATGTGCGCAACCATCGCCAATAAAGGCTACTATTATATTCCACACATAGTGAAAGCCGTTGGCGACGGCGAAAAAATCGCTCCCGAATATTACGAAAAACAATACTGCGGCATCGATGAAAAATATTTCGACCATACAATCCAGGGGATGTATATGGCGGTGAACGGAATCGGAACCGCATGGAGAGTAAGGCTTCCCGACATAGAACTCTGCGGGAAAACAGGAACGGCGGAAAATCCTCACGGTAAAAATCACTCCGTGTTTGTGTGCTTTGCGCCGAAGAACAATCCCAAAATAGCCGTTGCCGCTCTGATCGAAAACTCCGGAGCGGGAGCAAGTTTCGCCGCCCCGGTGTCCGCTCTCACAGTAGAAAAATATCTAAAAGGTAAAATCTCCCGCACCGACCTCGAACAGTTCATGCTGGGATTAGACCTCGTTACAAATAACCCTCTGTATGCACGAAAATAAAACTGATTTCAGAAGTATTGACTGGCTAAGTATAGTCATCTACGCACTCTTGGTTTCATTCGGATGGATAAATATCTATTCCACCCAAAGCGATACGTTTGAAATATTCGATTTCTCGAAAAAGCACGGAATACAGCTGATCTGGATAGCCATCGCCATGATGACCGCCATTGTAGTGATGATTATCAGCAACAGATTCTATTCCGTTTTTGCCAATCACATCTACCTGTTTGCTATTGCACTGCTGATATTCACCCTCCTGACAGGGATAGAAGTGCATAATTCAAAATCATGGATAAGCCTTGGCGGGATGCGATTTCAACCGTCGGAACTTGCGAAATTCGCCACAGCCCTGTGTCTGGCTCGACTGTTCGGCTCATACGAATTTAAACTCAACTCACTAAAATCATGGACTAAAACAATCCTCATAATTGTGTCCCCGATGAGTCTGATTCTTCTGCAAAAAGATTGGGGTTCGGCGCTGGTCTTTACCTCCTTCCTTTTTGTTTTATACCGTCAGGGGATGTCGGGCTGGGCGCTGACGTTCATCGCCTTTGCCATTGTGCTGTTTATCTCCTCGCTGCTGCTGCCTCTACTGTGGATTATTTTGGGCATCATATTTATAACATTTATCATAGCTCTGTTTACTTATAAAAAACTGCCGCTTAAAGCCGCGCTGTCGGCGGTAATACTGTTCGGAGCGGGGTGGGCGTATAAATATTTCACCGAAAGCGAAACGGAATACGATATACTCCTTGTTGCCGTCACCGCTGCGACCATAGTTGCGAGCATAATCTACACCCTGATACAGGAAAGAAAATTAACAAAACTGTACTTTGCTTTGTTTTTCTTTTGTTCGACATTAACGGTATATTCGGTTGATTACATATATGACAATATCCTCAGTACGCATCACCGCAACCGAATCGAAACTATGCTGGGGATAAAAGAAGACATAAGGGATGTGGGTTATAATGTTTATCAGTCGAAGGTTGCGATTGGTTCGGGAGGCTTTTACGGAAAAGGATTTCTGCAAGGTACGCAAACCAAACTGAGTTTCGTCCCGGAACAAAGCACCGACTTTATTTTTTGCACCATAGGTGAAGAATGGGGATTTGTCGGCAGTTTTACAGTAATACTGTTGTATGGAATATTATTGATACGAATGGTTGTATTATCGGAGCGACAAAAAATCGTGTTCTCAAGAGTATTCGGATATTGTGTGACTTCCATAATATTTTTCCATTTCGCAATAAACATCGCCATGACCATAGGATTCGCCCCCGTAATAGGCATCCCGCTGCCCTTTATAAGCGCCGGAGGCTCTTCGCTCTGGAGTTTTACGCTACTCCTGTTTGTGTTTCTTAAATTAGATTCGGCAAACAGACGGAAGAATTATGAATTATGAATTGTGCAATGTCTGAACCTTGATTAAAGGATTAAAGGATTTTTTACAGGATTAACAAGATTTTCAGGATTGACAATTGCGTAGATTCGTAAAAATCCGCAGGATTAAAATTCGTGTGATTCGTGTAATTCGTGGATAAAAAATTCGTGTAATTCGTAAAAATCCACAGGATTTTAAATTCGTGTGATTCGTGTAATTCGTGGATTAAAAAAAATCGTGGATTAAAAAATCGTGGATTAAAAAAATCGTTGAAAATGATATTAGAACTGTTTATATTGATTTTATTTGTCGGCGCAATTGTCGCCGGATTTGTGGGTTCGCTTACCGGTCTTGGAGGCGGGGTTGTGATTATTCCGTTATTGACCTTTGGTTTAGGCGTAGATATACGCTATGCCGTGGGTACAGCTTTGGTTACTTCCATTGCCACTTCGTCGGGGGCGGCGATTGCCTATATCAAAGAAAAAATAACCAACGTGCGTATCGGTATGTTTCTCGAAATTGCAACTACTCTGGGAGCGGTTGCGGGCGCGCTTATTGCCGTATATCTCAATAAACAATACCTTGCCGTGATATTCGGCTGTGTCCTGATTTTTTCCGCATTGCGCATGACGGTAAAAAAAGCGGCGCAAGACTCCGACGACAATACCGGCACAAGTCGGATTGCCGAAAAACTGAAACTCAACGGTTCTTATCCCACAGCGCAAGGAGTGGTGCGCTACAGGGTAAAAAACGTCATCGCAGGTTATTTCATAATGATGGGCGCCGGAGTTCTGTCGGGTTTGTTCGGCATAGGTTCGGGGGCATTTAAGGTGTTGGCGATGGACACAGTGATGAAAATCCCTTTCAAGGTATCCGCCACAACAAGCAATTTTATGGTTGGCGTAACGGCGGCAGCCAGCGCCGTTGTCTATTTCCGGCGGGGATACATAGACCCGGGACTTGCCATGCCTGTGGTTACGGGAGTATTGCTGGGAGCGTTTCTCGGCTCAAAAATTCTCCCCAAAGCAAGCGTCGCAAAACTGAAACTGTTTTTCGGAATAGTAATTTCTTTTCTGGCTGTTTCGATGATATATAATGGTATAACAGGTAAAATGTAGAAGATGAAAAAAACGTTCGATAAAAAATCGTCGCCCAGAAAAGATGTAGATACGTATATCGGGAAATTACTTCGATTCGGAGTATTCCTTTCGTGCGGCATCACTCTCACGGGAGGACTGATATATCTCTTCCAACAACATGGCGCTGTGACGGATTATTCTCCCATCCCCTTCGGAGAACCCTTTGGCGTGGAGAATTATTTAAGAGATTTTTCAACAATCCTCTCCGGAATCGCCGCCTTCGACGGCGCCGCAATAATCCAACTCGGAGTTATTGCGCTAATTGCGACCCCCATTCTTCGCGTCATATTCTCCCTGCTGATTTTCCTCATCGAAAAAGATTATCTATATGTCGCCATAACGTCAATAGTACTGCTGATTATTTTAACTAATATGATTTTAGGATTACACTGATGGAACGATGAACGATGAACTCTCAACTAACGCAGAGTTACAGCGGCGAAAGTGAATTTTGATATTTTATGGTATTATTGAAAATATCACAAAAATAAATTAAGTGTCGTATTTTGACACCCTGCCGCCTTACCTTTGCACAAAAACAGCAATCCGTCGGGAGAGCAAAAGTACTTAAAGATATTGCAGTATAGAAACTTTGTGCGGTCGGATGGAAAGGTTAGGTAAATATTTTGTGAAATTATTAATTAAAAAAGGAATTTATATATGCCATGGAGCAAATTACAGCGTGAAATTTACGATTTAATATCGTCGGACATTAATTTTCAAATTCATTGTGTCGCATATCCTATGCGTAGCCGTACCTCGCGCGGGAGCACGGATATACCACGTTACTGGATTACATTGGGCAAAGAAATTATATGGGACTATCCGAAAGATTTTCTTGCAAAAGCCGGATCGACCGAAGATTGCAGCGGAAAAGTACATCCATACTATCCATTCACGACAGATATTCATGACATTTCGGATTTAATACGCGAGTATATCGACACTCCCCAAAAAGCGTTGTTTGACAAAAACTTTGAAAAGGACAAATGGGGCTTGACGGACATATTAAAAGCGGCAGACAGGCGAATAGGCGTCAGACGGTTGAGCAGGCTGAAAAGCAAAACACAGAATATCGCCGCCGGTAAGGTGATAGACGAACGAATGTTGTCGAACCGGAACAAAGCGGCGCAGACATCGCCTGCAAATCCGAAAGTCTTGGACACAACGACGGATATTTGATTGTCCTGAAAAAACATAAATTATAAAAAGACTGCCCATTTTGAATAAAAAAATGCTAAAATGTTTGAAAAATAACTATCTTTGCGCCGTCGAATGAAAAACGTCCGGCAAGGATTTTATGAAAGTATAAATTAAAAAAATTAGATAAAATGGAAGATTTTAAACGTATTTTACAGTCGGTAGGTATTGAAACATTTGTCAAATATTTCAATGTCTTCAAAGAAAATCAGAACGAAAGCAGTAATGAACTGATTTATGAGGCATTCAAAGCTAATAACGAAAAATGGACTCAAAAAGTCTATTGCAGCAAAGCCTCTAAAGGGAAAAGGATATTCAGATTAGAACTGGAGATAGATGCGCTTGATTACATTGTCAATCAAGCTACACACGTGGATGATCATACAAGAAAACGTGCGGCAGAGTTATTGAAGGAAGAGATGCGCTTGAAAGGGTCGTTTTTGGAAAAATAGAAAATAGAGAATATAACAATAAATTATAATTAAATACTTAATATCATGGGAGTTTTACTCAATGTACTAAAAAAAGAAGGCATAGAAAATTCATCGGAATTTATATCCGTAGAAAAAGTAGCAACCGAACTGCTAACTTTCCTTAATCAGGAAGAAATACGGAAGTTGTTAGCTGAAAAGAATAAAAAGGGAATTTCAAGCAAAGCAATCGAAGAAATAATTTTACCGAAAGCTAAAGAACTTGGTTTTGAAAATGAAAAAGAAGGATTATTTGCAGATTATCCTTCAAATGGACTGCGCCCCGATTACTATAAAAAGTTGGGAAACACTAAAGGCATTCTAATGGAAGTAGAGCGCGGCAAAACAACCATTAATAATATGGATATGCTGGATATTTGGAAATGCCATATATGCAAAGAAGCAAATTATCTATTGCTCATTGTTCCTCAATTAATTAATGCAAAAAAAAGCAAAAAAAGCAAAAAAAGCAAAAAAAACAAAAAGCCTACTACCTTCGATAATGTTGTAAAAAGAATTCAACCTTTTTTTGAGAAGGAGAATTATATAAACATTGATGCGGTATTTGTTTTCGGATATTAATGACGGATTTAAATCCGTTTCTGCTATTTATTTCAATAATATTTTTAAACACAGTGTCATGTTTTGACACCATGCCGCCTTACCTTTGCACAAAAACAGCAATCCGTCAGGATGCAAAAACGTTAAAAAATTTTAAAATAATATAGAATTATGAATTTAGACATTGTATTTAAACCGAAAGACAAAAACGACCCGCTGTCAACTCCGGCTATGGATTTGATTCGTGCAGGCGCTAACAACAGCCTTGAGCAAAGTAAATTTGCAAATTATTCAATTTTTGGGGATGATGACCCCCATCGCCTTTTGGTGAAAGAACTCATTGAAAAACGGGATTTTCAGGACATTCGTGAAGACAGATGTTTTGGTATCCTCTATGGAATGACACTTGGAGACGCAATTGGCGCACGGCTTGAATTTGAGCCTGTCTGTTATGACACAGTTTTTTTAGACGGGATGGGAAATTGTCCGGATGGAAATTTTTACCTTAAGCCAGGGCAATGGACAGACGACGCCAGTATGGGGCTTTGCGTTTGCGATTCACTCCTGTCAAACAAAGGCAAACTCAACGAACACGACCTTATGCAAAGATTTCTGGCATGGTGGCATTTAGGATACAACAATGCTTTCAGATTTGATGATGACAGACATTCGGTAGGACTTGGAGGAAATATTTCCATATCATTTCAATATTATATAAACGGAGAGTCGCCAACCGGTTTAACAGTGGCAGGCGATTCAAAAACATCGGGTAACGGTTCGGTTATGCGATTGGGCGGCGTGCCTGTATGTTTTTGGGATAATATCAGCCTGGCACAGGATATCGCTGAAAGACAAAGCAGAACGACACACAGAGGCGACGAAGCCGCCGAGTGTTGCAGGCTTTTAACGTTCTTAATGGTGAATTTAATAAACGGTAAAAATTTGAAGGAAAGCCTTGAAGACCTTGGTAAAAATTTCATATCCAAAGAAAAATCTGTTCAATGTCTGGCTAACAGTGAAATTGAAGATAATGACCCCGATAGAAACTGGCAATGGAAAA
>JAISRS010000313.1 GCA_031273485.1 Prevotellaceae bacterium | reverse complement strand
CTCTAACAACTGCCTGAAAGGCAGGACTGACATAGTCAAAGGCAGGACTGACACGTAAATTGAAATAATAATTAGTCCTGCCTTTCAGGCAGTGGTGTGAGTGGGCGTTTCCGCAGGTCGATGACCTGCGGTTATGAAAATTAAGCCCTTCGGGCTGTCGCTACACCGAAAATCGAGGCTGTCATTGCAATGAACTTCTGATATACGCACACTCGTCATCGCGTCTATACCATAGCACCTCAAAATAAGATTTAGCCTGAAAAATCGAGTTTTTAGGAGTTCCCATATTTTACTTGGATTATGAAAATCGTAAGTAACAAATCATTACCAAAAGCAAAAGCGGACGAAAAATCTTTCCGTCCGCTTTTTATATTTAGCAGTTCAAAAACTACTCAAGTAAAGTCCATGCGACGGTTAAACCGGCGGTAACAATCGAAACCATACTCATCAGTTTGATAAGAATATTAAGACTTGGACCGGATGTATCTTTAAACGGGTCGCCAACAGTATCGCCAACTACCGTAGCTTTGTGTACATCAGAACCTTTACCTCCGAAATGACCTTCTTCTACAAATTTTTTGGCATTGTCCCAGGCGCCGCCTGCATTAGCCATAAACACAGCCAGCACAAACCCTGTTCCCAAACCGCCGACTAACAGACCCATCACTCCGGATACTCCAAAAATCAAACCCGTAGCTATCGGCGCCAATATGGCAAGAATAGAGGGCAATAGCATCTCTTTTTGAGCGCCTTTGGTCGAGATTTCCACACATTTGGCATAATCGGGAGTGGCTTCGCCCGTGAGAATACCTTTTATTTCACGAAACTGACGGCGCACTTCTTCCACCATACTTTGAGCGGCGCGTCCTACTGCGTTCATTGTTAATCCGCAGAACAGAAACGCCATCATCGAACCGATGAAAACGCCCACCAATACGCGGGGATTCATCAGATTGATTTGATAATAGTTCATGAAATCAATAATTGTTGCTTCGGCTGTTTTAACCTGCATGATTTCGCCATTAGGCATCACAATATCAATCAAATCTTTTCCGATATGTTGCAATCCGATTTTTATTTCTTCGATATATGAAGCCAGTAGAGCCAGCGCCGTTAATGCCGCCGAACCTATAGCAAACCCTTTTCCTGTTGCGGCTGTGGTATTTCCCAAAGCGTCAAGGGCATCGGTACGTTTACGAACTTCGGGTTCCAGACCGCTCATTTCGGCGTTGCCGCCGGCGTTATCGGCAATAGGACCGTATGCGTCGGTAGCTAACGTTATGCCCAAGGTTGAAAGCATACCCACAGCTGCAATGCCAATGCCGTATAAACCAAGGCTTAAATTCTTTGCCGACACCATATTTGCTATATCAAAATTGATGGCGCACAAGAAAGCCATAATAATAGCGGCGGAAATGGTAATCACCGGAATAGCAGTAGATAACATGCCTAATCCAAGACCGGAAATGATAACGGTTGCCGGACCGGTTTGTCCGCTTTCCGACACCTTTTGCGTTGGTCTGTAGGAATGTGAAGTGTAATATTCCGTAGCCTGTCCGATAATGATACCGGCAAGCAATCCGGAAATAACAGAGAACGAAAGTCCCACCCAGTTAGGTATTTGCAGGATGTACAGTATTGCGAAAGTCGCCAGCGCAATCAATAATGAACTTACATTGACGCCTTTGCCTAAGGCGCTGAGTAACTCTTTCATATTAGCGCCTTCTTTGGTGCGAACCAGAAAAATTCCTATAATCGAAAGCACAATACCTACGGCGGCAATCAACATTGGAGCGAATACCGCTTTGAGTTGCACGTCCGTATCGGAAAAAAACGCCGAAGCGCCCAGAGCCGCCGTCGCCAAAATCGAACCGCAATAACTTTCGTACAAATCGGCGCCCATACCTGCAACATCGCCTACATTATCGCCTACATTGTCGGCAATAGTGGCGGGATTGCGGGGGTCGTCTTCGGGGATACCCGCTTCCACCTTGCCCACGAGGTCAGCGCCTACGTCGGCGGCTTTGGTGTATATTCCGCCGCCCACACGGGCAAACAAAGCCTGAGTCGAAGCCCCCATGCCAAAGGTCAACATTGTGGTTGTGATTACAACTAATTTTTGAGCGGCTGTGGCTTCTTCCACAAAATAATTTAAAACAAGATACCATAACGAGATATCCAATAATCCCAGTCCCACAACGGTTAATCCCATCACAGCGCCGGCGCGAAAAGCCACTTTAAGTCCGCTGTTCAGCGATCTGCGTGAGGCATTTGCCGTACGTGCCGAAGCAAAAGTAGCGGTTCTCATGCCAATGAATCCCGACAGACCGGAGAAAAAACCGCCGGTGAGGAAAGCAAATGGAACCCAGGTGTTTTGCACATGAAATCCATAAGCCAGAATGGCAAAAAACACTGCAAGAATAACAAATACAACGGTCACTATCTTATACTGCTGTTTAAGATAAGCCATTGCTCCCTGCCGCACATGTTTAGCGATTTCTATCATGGTTGCCGTACCTTCGCTTTCTTTCATAAGATTTTTGAAGAAGTAAAAGGCAAAACCCAGGGCTAACAATGATGCTGCGGGAACTATCCAAAATAATACATTCATATTTACTTAAATTTAAATTTTATTTTAAGTCGGCAAAATTAGATGTTTTTTACAAAACAAAACAATACAAATCTATTTTAAATTTAATTTAAATTGTTATGCACTGTTATTGACCACAGCGCTTAAATACATTGTAATGTATTTTAATTCAACAAGATTGATAATATTAAGAGAAAAACGAAAAAAATCTCTTTTTGATGATTTTTTAAAGTATATTTCCTAATTAATTATCATTAAAAATCAAATTCAATTCATTTTCCACTCCATGTAATTTATTTTTGCAGAATTTTATAAGTTCCGCAACATGTTTTACATTAGAAATAATCTCTTCGATTTCCTGATTTCCGGATTCCATATCTCTGATAACTCTTTCTATTTCAGATATAGCTTGTTCATAATTCATTTCTTCCATATTTTTCGATTTTTTTAATAACAGAATTTATTTTTTTGTTTGGTAATATTGTTTCTATCATATCATTTTCGTTGATAACCGTATCGGCAGCGATTCTTTTGCCATTGTACAACGTGATGGAATATCCTTTATTTAAGATATTTACAGGGTCGCAAGCCGACAGTTTTACTTGCAATGATTCTAATTTCATTTTTTGTTTGATGATTAATTGTTCCGATGATTTTCTTATTTTGTCAGGTAAGATACTGTTAAGCAGCATTTTTTCTTTATAAAAAAATTGATTTGTTTCTATTTTCACCCTGTTATACAGTTCAACAAGATTGTTATTAGCTTGTTGAATTTTATTTTGTGACACTTCCATCAATTTTGTTTCATAAAAATTTATCGTTTGTTCCAGCGATATGAAATGCGATATAAGAAAATCGGCTACGGCGGTAGGGGTTTTCAACATTTTATGAGCAACCATGTCCAACACGCTCACATCCTTGTCGTGACCGATACCTGTAAGGAAGGGTAGGGGGAGTTGCGTTGCATGATAAACCAAATCATACAGGTCGAAACATGAGAGATCCGCCTGAGAACCGCCTCCTCGGATAATTATAATAACGTCGAACAGATGATGGTTATCATAAATTTTTTCAAATGCGGATATTATCGAAGATTCTGCATTTAGACCCTGCATAGTCGCTTCAAAGAGAGTGGTTTGAAAGACGTATTTATATTTGTTATTATTAATCTGTTGCATAAAATCTCCGTAACCGGCGGCAGTTTTTGAAGAAATAATTGCAATGCGTTGAGGTAAAACCGGAAATGGCAATTCTTTGTTGAGATCAAAAACGCCGTCTTGTTGTAACTGATTGATAACATTTTGTTTTCTCAATTGAATATCGCCTATGGTGTATGAAGGTTCGATGTCCGTTATATTGAGGCTTAGTCCATAAAGTTCGTGGTACTGAATATGGACTTTGACCAAGACGTTTATTCCTGATTTTAAGGGTTGTCCGGTAGCCGATTCGAAATACGACCGTATCATTTTGTACATCGAAGCCCAGATTGTAGCCGAAATCCGTGATTTGACATATTGAGTATTTTGATCTTTTTCTACAAGTTCAAGATAACAATGTTCGTTATAATTAACTTTGAGTTCATTGATTTCGGCAATAATCCAGTACGAATCAATGTTATACAAATTATTTTTAATTATTTCCTGAAGGGCGGTCAGGGAGATGGCGCTACCTCTATTTATCATAATAACAATTATCTATTTTACGTAAGATTCTTAAAATTAAACATCAACATAATTTTATGTAAAAAAAATATACATAAAAACTTTGCAAAGCTACAATAATTTTATTAAAAACTGTTGCACCGGTTTAAGGGCTTTAAGGATTTGTAAACGAAAATTCGTGTAATTCGTAAAAATCCTCGGTATTTAAATTCGTGCAATTCGTGTAATTCATGGATCAAAAAAATTCGTGTAATAGGATTTTAAAATTCGTGTATAAAGAAAAATTCGTGTAATTCGTAAAAATCCGCAGGATTTAAATTCGTGCAATTCGTGTAATTCGTGGATCAAAAAAAATTCGTGGATCAAAAAAATTCGTGGGAAAAAAAATCGTGGATCAGCTGCCGAAGTTGCGGAGATGTATCCAGTCGGCGTATTCGGGGGCGTCGGGATTTTGTTGAAGTATTTCTTTCTCTTTCAGATATTTTCTGGTATCCGAGCCATAGAGTTTGCGATCGTTGCCTATGGGACACACTTTGATACATACGCCACACGGATAGCGATGATGTTCTTTAAGATATTTATGATATTCGGCGCATTTATATTTGTTCATGTTGGCAATGAGGCTATTGCCGGAGGTGAATGCGGACGTGGGACAACATTTTTTGCATAATTCGCATTTTATGCAAAGTTCCTTTTCCTGAACGGGATCGGGCGTTATTTCGGCGTCGGTCAATACCGAAACGAGCCGTACACGGGGACCAAATTCCTTGGTCAGCAGAGTGTGATTATACCCTATCGTGCCCAATCCGGCGTATTTAGCTGCAAATACATGAGAAAATGCAGCTTCGGGTTTTTTCACCAAAACCGAAATATCGCCGTATCCGTCGCGCGGGAAAAACACTGCACGATAACCCTTTGTGTTCAGGAACACAGCCAATTTATAAGCCATTTCGTCGAGCAGACGGTTTGTGGTATTATACAATTCCGAATACACAATCGACGGAGTTGTGTTGAGCATGGGAATAAAAATCGGTATGGCAAGCGCTATGACGGTGCGGGTAAACGGGAAAATATTTTGTGGAAAAAACGGTTCCGGCATTTCCTTGTATTCTTCCCATCGGTCAACAGAGGCAAAACCAACGAGTTCCGCTCCGTATTGTTTTGCCTTACGCACGATTTGTTGTTTTCCGCCGTTTGCTTTCACCAGCCTTTTATTGCCCCGTCTTTAAATTCTTTTTTTGCAACAGCCAGCACTTCGTCGGATTGATAAGATTCCACAAATTTTTTCAGCCGCTCATCATTCCGATTATCTTCTCTCGACACAATCAGATTCACGTAAGGAGATTCCTTGTCTTCGACAATCACGCCGTCGGTTAAAAACAGCCCCACTTTCACCGCAAAACTGTTGTTGATAACGGCTAACGACACCTTGGCGTCGTCCAAAGCACGGGTCAATTGCGGCGCTTCGAGTTCAAGTATGTGAAAATTATGAGGATTATCCTCAATATCCACCAAACGCGGGGTGTACCCTACTCCCGGTTTCAGTTTAATTAATCCGGCGTTTTCCAGCAGCAGCAGCGAACGTCCGCCGTTAGTAATATCATTAGGAATCACGATAGTACTGCCGTCTTTCAGTTCCTCCGGTTTTTTTATTTTCCTCGAATAAGCGGCAATGGGATATACAAAAGTGTTGCCTAAAATCACAAATTTATATCCCCGCTGTTTGGACTGTTCTTCGAGAAACGGACGATTCTGGAACACATTCGCGTCGATGTCCTTTTGATGAAGGGCGGTATTTGGCATGATATAGTCGTTAAACTGAATCAATTCCACATTAAGTGCAAATTTTTCCTTCGCCACTTTTTGTGCTGCCTTTGCCACTTCGTATTCGGGACCAATCATAACTCCGACTTTTATACGGTCGGAATTATTTTTCACACTGTTTCCACATGCCTGCGACAATAATACTGTGATAATCATCAGGCAGGACTTAAAAATTTTACTTTTCATAAACATTAATTTATTTTTACGGGACATCTAAAAACTCAATTTTTCATTGACGTCGAATGTCGAAAAAGCCGTTTTTAGAGATTCCCTCATCTGTGATCTACTTTTTTTGATATATAATTTCCGGCGATTTGAACAATAAATACCAACAAAACCAGCAAAGCCAGCACAATATTCATTGTAACAAGGTCATATCCGACATATCCGTACTGATAGCCGATTTGTCCCAGCCCACCGGCGCCAACCGCTCCTCCCATGGTCGAATAACCTATCAGGGTGATTAAGGTAATTGTTATGCAATTCACTAAAGACGGCAAGGCTTCGGGTATCAATACTTTGCATACGATTTGCAGCGGGGTTGCGCCCATTGCTCGCGAGGCTTCTATCAATCCCGACGGGACTTCAAGCAGGCTGTTTTCCGTCATCCGTGCAATAAACGGGGCGGCGCCCACGCTCAACGGCACCAGCGCCGCCGCCACTCCTATGGACGTCCCCACTATCATGCGGGTAAAAGGAATCATCCATACTATAAGAATAATAAACGGTACGGCTCGAAACACATTCACCGCCACCGATATAATGCTGTTCACCGTTCTGTTTTCCTTTATTTGCCCGTCGCGGGTAATAAACAGCAGGATTCCCAGAGGCAAACCGATCAGGAAGCCAAAAAAACCTGATAAAAAGGTCATTACTACGGTTTCCCATATACCTTTTAAAAACAAATCAATCATTCCGTCATACATAACCTAAGATTTTTGTATCAATATTTTTATTTTTAAGAAATTCAACAGCCTGTATTTCACTGTCGTTCGATTCATTGTCCGATTCATTCGATTCGTTACCGTTCAGGCTTTTGTTATTTTTCAATTCAACCAGCATCGTTCCAACTTTCACTCCTTCAATATAATCTATTTGCGCGCAAATAATATCGGCGCCGGTTTCACAGTTTTTTTCCATTTCGCAAAACAGGCTGTTTATGTTGCACTGTCCCGAAATTTTCAGCATCGCCAGCAGATGTTTTCCGTTTACGGGCGTGTGACTTAGCCTTTCACGGTATTCTACAGGAATTTGAATACTGATTGCGGAAGAAACAAAATGTTTTGTCAGTTCATTTTTCGGATTGGAGAAAATTTCTGTAACCGACCCTTTTTCAATCAATTTACCGTCATTAAGAACAGCCACTTCGTCGCATATTGTTTTCACCACGTTCATTTCGTGCGTAATGAGCAATATAGTGATGTTTAATTTTTTATTGATTTCTTTCAGCAGCGACAAAATGGCGACGGTTGTAGCAGGGTCTAAGGCGCTTGTGGCTTCGTCGCACAACAATACTTTGGGATTGTCGGCAAGAGCGCGGGCAATTGCAACCCGCTGTTTTTGACCTCCCGACAGTTTTGCAGGATAGTCGTAAGCCTTATTCTCAAGACCCACAAGTTTCAAAAGTTCGGAAACTCTCTGTTCGATGTTCCTGCGCGGCGTGTGATTCAATTCAAGCGGAAAAGCGATGTTGTTGAACACATTACGTGATGCCAGCAAATTGAAATGCTGAAATATCATTCCTGTATTCCGGCGTGCTTTCATTAATTCGTAAGACGAAAGTTGCATCAGATTCTGTTTATCCACAATAATTTCCCCTGCCGTGGGACGTTCCAAAAGATTGACGCAGCGTATCAATGTACTTTTTCCGGCGCCCGACTCTCCGATAACGCCCATTATTTTCCCTTCGGCAACAGAAAGCGTAACGTCCGACAATGCAGTGGTTATCCGTTCCTTACCGATAAATTCTTTTGTGATATTTTTTAGTTCAATCATGTAATTTATTCAGGATGATTAAAATTTGACGTTGAACGCCGAAAAAGCAGTTTTCAGATGTTCCTTTTTGAAACATATTTTTAGCCGTTATATTAACAGTTATGGCAATAATATAATGGCTAACCCGATTGACAAATTCGCAGTATCGACCATGTATTTGCCTTAAAACCAAATCACTTTTGAAACAATAACAGTATATCATCATTAATTATTCCGTCTATTTTTGACGGTGCAAAATTAGATGGAAAATTGTTAATACAAAATACCATATATGTGGTATTTAAAGTCCGACGGCGGAAAACCGCAAACAGAAACGACGTTTTCTCTGTGAAACTCTGCGAGTTCTACCTGGTTTTCCATGTAACGATGCGTCAAATTGAGATCACTCCCCTACCCTACTCTAAGAATTATGAATTATGAAATGTTAGCGTTAACATTGGCGATGTTAGCGTTAACATTGGCGATGTTAGCGTTAACATTGGCGATGTTAGCGTTAACATTGGCGATGTTAGCGTTAACATTGGCGATGTCAGCGTTAACATTGGCGATGTCAGCGTTAACATTGGTGATGTCAGCGTTAACATTGGCGATGTCAGCGTTAACATTGGCGATGTCAGCGTTAACATTGGCGATGTTAGCGTTGACATTGGTGATGTTGACGTCGCTTTTTGAAAGTATTTTGGCACGAAGATGACGCAGATTTAAAAGATTTACGCTATTTTTTATCTGCGTCATCTGCTTGCTTTTAAAACATCTTTAATTTGGTGACAAAAAGAAATTCGGTGACGAGGTTTCCTTTTAATTTTCCGTCACGGTTACAGGCAGTAACGCTATTCCACCGTCATCACATATCAATGTGATGATGGTTTCACCGACTTTTATTCCGGAAATCACAAGTTTATTATCTTCTTCATTTAAAATGACATTTACGATACCTTTCGGAGACGCCTCTACTATATACGGAGCAATTCCTTTAATGATTTTTATTTCCACAGTTTCATCTTTTTTTATACTAATAAACCTATGCGACAATTGTGGAACTTGAATTACCGATTCAAAGTCCGGTTTTTTACATACCGTAAAACAGAAACAACATAATATACAAAGAATAAAACTTTTACACGGTTCTTTTATTGATATAATCATATTTTCACTAAAATTTTAAACAAAGATAATATGTTTTATTCGGTTCACAAGTTTTTTTTGGGCTAAATCTTATTTTGAGGTGCTATGGATGGAGTTCCCTTTGTTCGGCGTAGCGTCTTGCGAGGGGGAATATTACAAGCAATAAACAAGAAGAAATGACAGCCCCCAGCCTCTGGATTGTTTCCGACTACGCCGTCACAATGACTGCGATTGTCGTCATTGGTAGGCGTAAGCCGAAGCAATCCAGAAAAATGAAGAATAAAATAAGGTGATATTCTGGATTGCTTCATTGTTCATTGTTCGTTCCTCACAATGAACAATTGACTACGTCGAACTTACAATTCGCAATAACGACAATCGCTGATGTCATTGGCAGGCGCTACGCTTGCGCGCCGGTGACCCCCTAACAGGGTTTAAAACCTCTGTTAGGGTTTGAAAGGCGGGGCACGGGTTACAAACCCGCGCAAGCGAAGGTGGAAGGCGACTCCCTAACAGGGTTTAAAACCTCTGTTAGGGTTTGAAAGGCAGAGCACGGGTTACAAACTCGCGCAAGCGAAGGTGGAAGGCGCCCCCCTAACAGGGTTTAAAACCTCTGTTAGTATCTTATTTCCGAAATTGATGTAATTTTTGGCAGAATATTCAATTTTAATATGGTCGTGGTTGTTTTCTTGACGAAGTATAAAAACCTTATTTCTACCTAATTTCCCAAACAAAACAACC
>JAISRS010000307.1 GCA_031273485.1 Prevotellaceae bacterium | reverse complement strand
AGGTTATTGCAACAGGATTAAAAAGCAGACAAGGAAAATTACGGAATTGTTTTCGGGAGCATCTTTAAATAATTAATGCCATGAATACTCCCGTGTTATTTATTATATTCAATCGTCCTGATACCACACAAAAGGTATTTGATGCAATCAGAAGACAAAAACCCGAATATCTGTTTGTTGCCGCCGACGGACCACGTCCGGACAAACAAAACGAAAGAGAGGATTGTGAACAGACCCGTAATATTGTTATTCAACAAATTGACTGGCCGTGCGAACTCAAAACATTGTTCCGTGATGAAAATTTGGGCTGCAAAACGGCAGTAAGTTCCGCCGTAACCTGGTTTTTTGACAATGTGGAACAGGGGATTATCCTTGAAGATGACTGTTTGCCGGATTCGTCATTTTTTCGTTACTGTGAGGAATTGCTGATTAAATATAAGGATGACGACAGAATCGGACATATCGGCGGGAATAATTTTTTACCGGATTTCGCAATCGGACAGGCAAGTTATGATTTTTGTTCCTTTGCCCACATCTGGGGCTGGGCAACATGGAGAAGAGTATGGCGGGAGTATGATGTAAATTTTAATTATTGGATGGAAAACAGTCCGAAAAGCCGTAAAAATATTTTTAACAATTTTCTTGAAACGGCTTATTTTTCGTCATTTATATCCGACGCCATACAAAACAGACATCTCAATACCTGGGATGTACAGTATTTGTGCATGTTGAGACTTTATAGCAAACTGTCCGTATATCCGTCGCGCAATCTGGTTACCAACATAGGGTTAAATGTACCAAAAGCCACACATGTCTCCCGTAAAAACAGCAAACTTTATATCCCGTCAACATCAATGTCTTTCCCATTGGAGCATCCCAAATATATTTGCAGAAATAAAATGCTGGATAAAGAAATTGTTTTAACCAATTTCTTTTCATGGACAAGATTGTTAAGATATTTTTTGCGGAAATACTAAAATGGTTAAACTCAAGAATGAAAATGAGCGGCTGAAAAATGAAAGAACAAAACGAAATATGGAGTATTATTGAGGCGGAAACGGAGCTTTATAATAAGCTCGGATTAAAAGAATCGACGGACTACGAAAAATTTTATTTGTATTCCCTTGTTACTCATTCTACCGCTATTGAAGGTTCGACATTAACCGATATCGAAACGCAATTGCTGTTTGACGAGGGCATTACGGCAAAAGGGAAACCGCTGGTGCATCATTTAATGAACGAAGATTTAAAGAACGCCTATCTTTTTGCTTCGCTCAAAGCCAAAGAAAAAACGCCTGTAAGCGTCGAATTTCTAAAAGAATTGAATGCTCTGGTGATGAAATCTACAGGCGGTGTAACAAATGTTGCGGGAGGCGTTTTTGATTCGAGCAAAGGAGATTTCAGGCTGTGTGGCGTAGCTGCGGGATATGGCGGCAAATCTTATATGAACTGTTTGAAAGTACCGGAAAAAGTCTCGGAATTATGCGGAGAATTAAATAGTCGATTGGATAAGGGCGAAACAAGTCGGGATTGTTATAATTTGAGTTTCGACGCTCATCTGAATCTTGTTACCGTTCATCCATGGATAGACGGAAACGGACGGACATCGCGTTTACTGATGAATTACATACAGTTCTGTCATCAGTTGATTCCAGCAAAAGTGTACAGGGAAGACAAGTCGGAATACATCGCCGCCCTGATAGAATCACGGGAAAGAGAGAACAGTCTGCCGTTCCGCAATTTCATGGCGCGGCAGTTGCTGAAAACGTTGAAAGAAGAAACGACCAATTACCGGCGTAGCCAAAATAAAGGAACAGCATTTATGTTTTAGCCGCAGCGATGGAACATAATGACAAATACCCGCAAAGGAGAATTACACAACGACGGATATGACTAAAGAAGCTCTTCTTCAACGCTTATCGGATATAGAGTGGGATGATTTTGAAGTAAAAGAGGCATCACACGGACTTCCAAAAAATGTCTGGGAGACGGTTTCCGCATTTGCCAACTCGGCGGGTGGCTGGATTGTATTCGGAGTGGAGCAGCGAGGGAAAAAGTTTGAAATTGCAGGCGTAGGAAATGCGGAAAAATTAGAACAGGATTTTGTTACGGTTCTAAGAAACAGGAATAAATTTAATGTTTTGATTTCGCCGAAGTGTAAAAAATATACCATAAACGAATGTACTGTTTTGGCATTTTACATTGGGGCATCGGAACAAAAACCCGTATATTACAATTCGCTAAACAATACTTTTATACGCAAGGCAAGCGGCGACCAGCGCGCTACGGAATCGGAAATTAACGCAATGCTTCGCGACCAATTGTTTGGCCACATGTCTGCCCGACCGGCAGAAAAAACGACACTCAACGACCTGAACAAAACGACGCTTTATCGTTACAGGGATTATATGTCGCGCTTTAATCCCGGTTTGTCTTACAATGCAATGCTTGAAGAGGAGTTTTTGGAGCGACTGCAAATTACCGACGGGAATCGTTTGACTTACGGCGGCTTACTTTTCATGGGTAAAAATCTCGCTATCAATAAAAGTTTTCCCGATTTCAGGATTGATTTGCTGGAAATACCCGGCAAATCGTATGCCGAAGCTGCGATACGCTACACTTTTCGTCTGGAAGAACAGGAAAATCTTTGGGAATACTATTTTGCAATTATCGACCGTCTGAAACGTCATATAGATATGCCGTTTAAAATGAACGAACTTGGCATAGCGATTGAAGACAGCCCACAGTTTGACGCTATTCGTGAAGCATTGGTCAACATGCTGATGCACTCCGATTATTTTAGCGTCATCAAACCGCGCGTCAGGGTATTTTCCGACCGTATCGAATTTGAAAATCCCGGAGCGTTCCCTCGCCCGTTAGATGAGTTGATGAAAAAAGATGTGTCGATACCGCGAAATCCGGTGCTTGCAAAATTGTTTCGTTGCGCCAAACTGGCTGAAAATGCCGGTTACGGTTTCGACAAAATGCTGAAATGGGAAAAATCGACACATGCAAAAGTAGTTTTTGAAAATAATATTGATGTTTCGTTAGTCACATTCAGTCTTGGAGAAATTACTGCCGAAGTTGAATATATTTCCGAAGAAGGCACAGAAGAAGGCACAGAAAAAGGCACAGAAGAAAACCCTGAAAAAGACACAGAAAGGAGCACAAAAGGCACAGAAAAAGGCACAGAAAAAATTACCGGCAATCAGCAATTAATCATGGACAGCATCGCTAAGAATCCTTACATTACATCGGAAGAATTATCGGATATAGTGAAGATAAGGGCAGATAAAATCAGAATAAACATATCCAAACTGAAAACAAAAGGATTTATTCAGCGTATTGGACCCGATAAAGGCGGGCAATGGATAATTTTGAAACAATACAAAAAAGACACAGAAGACTGAATGTCAGCAAATCGACTGCTACCCGTCTGCTAAAGCAAACCGGGTCTTACCTTGAAATGCAGGGAATAACAGGAAAGGGGACTATCTATGTTTTAAAAGTGAGACTCTAATAATGGGCTCACAAACGGCTCACAAAAAATAGCAATAAAAACATATAATGCTGATAACAAGAATAATAAATGAAATTCAAACGGCTCACAAACGGCTCACGAAAAATAGCAATAAAACGTATGATATTGATGACAAGAATAATAAATAAAATATAATTGGTTCACAATTGGCTCACAAACGGCTCACGAAAAACAGCAAAAAAACCGTATGATATTGATGATAAGAATAATAAATAAAATCCAATTGGCTCATAATTGGCTCACGATTAAACCCGCGTTGAGTAATTTTAAATGCAGTGATGTTTAATAGTGAAAAAATAAAACATACACACACCATGCAACTCGAAAAAAACAATTCCGAATTTATCCTGTATCAAACCGACGACGGTTTGACCAAAATACAGGTGCGCTTGGAAAATAAAACCGTGTGGCTCACGCAGGCGGACATGGTCGTATTATTTCAATCGTCGAAGGCAAATATCAGCGAACATATCAAGCACATCTTTGAAGAGGGAGAGCTGAATGAAAATTCAGTTGTTCGGAAATTCCGAACAACTGCCGGTGATGGAAAAACGTATGATACCAAATTCTACAACTTAGACGTTATCATTTCGGTAGGATACCGTGTGAAATCGTTGCGCGGCACGCAGTTCAGGATATGGGCGACCGAACGGTTGCGTGAATACATTATCAAGGGTTTCACCATGAACGACGACCTGCTCAAGCGAGGCGGCGGATACTTTGAAGAACTGCTCGAACGCATTCGCGATATTCGTTCTTCCGAAAAAGTGTTCTATCGTAAAGTACTTGAGATTTACGCCACAAGTGTTGATTACAATCCGAATGCCGCCGCCACAAAACGGTTTTTCCAGACCGTGCAAAACAAACTGCATTGGGCGGCGCACGGGCATACCGCTGCCGAAATCGTTTTTCAGCGTGCCAACGCCCTTTTGCCCTTTATGGGAATGACCGCTTTTAAAGGGAAACGTCCGGCTAAAAGCGAAGTTACCATTGCCAAAAATTATCTCGCCGAAGAAGAGCTTGCCATCCTCAACCGGTTGGTCTCCGCGTATCTTGATATAGCCGAAGTAAACGCGATGCTGCACAAATCCATGACCATGAACGACTGGATAGAGGTGCTGGACGGCTTTATAAAAATGTCGCGTCAGGATATTCTGGAGAATGCGGGGGCTATATCGGCAGAATTGGCACACAGGAAAGCCTTGCTGGAATATGAAACGTACAAAGTCCAAAAAGATACCGAACTGTCGGAAGTCGAAAAACAGTTTCTCAACAGTATTGAAGCTGCACATAAACAACTGAAATCGGCAGATGTAACATCGGCAAAACAGGGTGAACACGGATGAATGTAAAATGAAGCGCATAAATTGTGAACGCACTGCGTTCACAATTCAATTTGTGTCAGCAGTGATGACACAATTACAAGACATTGACGCTTGGAATAGTATAATTGCGAACGCAGTGCGTTCGTAATTCAAATTGTGTCCGCAGTGCGGACGCAATTACAAGAGATTGATAATTGGAGCAATATAATTGTGTCCACAGTGCGGACACAATTCAACCTGTCGCAATACCGACTCCTTATTCAAACAGATGATAATGACAAACGAGAATTGAGCAAAAACACGTAATGAATAAAATGAAAATCCTGATCGTAAATACAACCGAACGCACAGGAGGAGCCGCCGTAGCTGCCAATCGCCTTATGCATGCCCTCAACAGATCCGGACATGAAGCTAAAATGTTGGTACGCGACAAGCAAACTGATGACAAAAATGTTATCACCATAAACACATCTTGGATTAAAAGGAAAATCAATTTCATACGTTTTGTGTGGGAACGATGGGTGATTTTTGTACATAATCATTTTAATCGTAAGGATTTATTTAAGGTTTCCATTGCCAATACCGGTACAGATATCAGTAAACACCCTTTGGTAAAAGACGCGGATATTATTCATTTACACTGGATAAATCAGGGATTTTTATCACTGAAAAATATCCAACAATTAATATTATTAGGTAAACCCATAGTGTGGACAATGCACGATATGTGGTGTTTTACCGGAGTATGTCATTATGCAGGCGTTTGTCGAAAATATGAAACGGAATGTAAGAATTGTCATCTATTAAAAAAAAGTACCACTGACAAGGTTAAGCAACTCTTTTTGAAAAAAGGGAATATATTGTCTTCATCTTACATAAATTTTGTGGGGTGCAGTCGGTGGATAGCAGGTAAAGCAAAAGGCAGTACTCTGTTACGTAATGCTAGAGTATTATCTATTCCGAATCCGATAGATAATGATTTTTTTAAGCCTTACGATAAAGTTTATGCTCGGGAAAAATTTAATCTGCCAATTAATAAAAAGTTGATTTTATTTGCGGCTGCGAAATTATCCGATACACGCAAAGGCATGTCGTATTTTATAGAAACTTGTCAATATTTAGCTACATATACAATGAATGAGCTAATTGAAATAGTATTTTTGGGAGGAAAAATCGATGAAAACATGCAATATGTCATTCCATTGAAGATAAATGTATTGGGATATTTGAAAACAAATGTTGATATATCTACAGTATATGCAGCATGTGATGTTTTTGTAACTCCATCATTGGAAGACAATTTGCCCAATACCATTATGGAAGCCATGTCATGTGGAACACCCTGTGTGGGATTTAATACGGGTGGGATACCCGAAATGATTGGTCATAAAGTGAACGGATATGTTGCCGAATATAAATCGGCGAAAGATTTGGCAACTGGAATTAACTGGTGTTTAATGCCGGACAACAGTGAGACTCTATCTCAACAAGCCTTGACAAAAGCAAAAAATTGCTATTCGGAGAACGTTGTTGCAAAACAGTACATTGAGTTATATACAAAAACTAACAATACATTATGAACGATATGAATCAATATTTTAGTGGAGAAAAATTATATGGAGATGATTTTACCCTCGAAGAAATACGGGAATGGTATGATCAAGAATCGGAGGCGTATGCCCAAATGTATGGCATAGGGGTAAATGAGAAGTCATATAATTCTCATACAAACAATATGTATGGGTATAAATAGTTGAAGGATATCCCTACTTTTGATAAAGTTTTAGGTTTAGGTTCTTCTTGGGGTTATGAATTTCTACCCATTATTGATAAAATAAAAGAACTGGCGATTATAGAATCATCATTACAAACAAGAAGTAAAATATTAGGAGCAATAACTCCTGTTTACTATTCTCCAGCACCTTCAGGGATAATAGATTTCCCTGATAATACTTTTGACTTGATAAATGTATTCAGTACGTTACATCATATCCCAAATGTCACTTTTGGCTTGAATGAATTATTTAGAGTCTTAAAGCCCAATGGGTACTTATTATTAAAAGAGCCTATAGTATCAATGGGAGATTGGCGATTACAACGAAAAGGACTAACAAAAAACGAAAGAGGTATTCCTGGAAACATCTTTGATGAGATTATTAAAAATGCCAATATCTGTGTTGTGCAAAAACACTATTTCGCTTGTATGACTCCCTTTTTTATGAGAATTTCCCGGAATCACCCTTTTTTAATAGTAAACTCTATTACATACTTGATAAGTATTTATCAAAGTTGTTTACGTTTAACATATCTTACCATCCAACCACCAAGTTTAAACGAATTGCACCACAAAATATTTTTTATGTATTAAGAAAATAAACATCCCAAAAACCATGAAGTTACTCCAAAAATTACGTGCGTACCATTTACATCAATTATTTTTCCCCGACGCTTTTAGCGTTATTATTAATCCTTTTTATCTCATACGACGAGGGATGCCGAGGAAAATATCTGAGTATGGATCCGGATTTAAAGGGAAAATGCTGGATTTCGGTTGTGGTCACAAGCCCTACAAATCGCTTTTCCCAAATGTGGAAGAATACATTGGCGTGGATTTTGCAAATGAAGGTCATGGTCATAATAAAGAACAAATTGATGTGTTTTATGATGGTAAATCATTACCCTTCCCCGACAGCTATTTTGATTGTGCAATCTGTACCGAAGTGTTGGAGCATGTACCTGATATTGACGAATCGCTAACACTTTTAAGACGAGTACTTAAAAAAGATGCACAATTCATTATAACGGTTCCTTTTATCTGGCCGGAACATGAAATGCCTTTTGACTTTCGCCGCTTCACCACAGGTGGATTGATACAAAAATTAGAGAAACATGGTTTCGTAATAAATAAAACATACAAAAATGGGAATTATTTGTCTGTAATTACTGAATTGCAGATTATGTTTTTGCATAATTTGCTATTCACAAAAAATGTATATCTCAATTTACTCATCAACGCTATTTTTGTGTTCCCTTTTACACTTGTTGGAATTGTTTTATCAGCTATTTTTGCTACAAAAAAAGATTTATATTTTAATACGATTGTATTGGTATCTAATCACTACTAATATCCCTACTTAATTCAAATGTCAATAAATATCCCTATTATTATTGTTCACAAAGGAGATTCTTTTTATCTCTCTCCTGTATTGAAGCAGTTGAGATTGTTTAATCCTGATAATCGCATTTATTTAATCAG
>JAISRS010000235.1 GCA_031273485.1 Prevotellaceae bacterium | reverse complement strand
CAAAGCGACGCCGACAACGTAAAACTCCGTAGGAGTTGCCCTCTTGATAACCCCGTACAAGCGAGCCGAAGGCGAAGCGCAGTGCGGGGTTACGACAATGGGATTTTTGTCGTACACCCTGTTTTCGGTTGGTTTTATGCAATTATGAATTCGCAATTGTAGGTTTTCGGTTAGTTTTATGGAAATGTTTTCAGTCTTTTTCATTTTTCCAACTGGAAAGTGGTTTTCGCTGCAGAGATTTTCATTTTTCCAGTTTTCAGGGCTAAATCTTATTTTGAGGTGCTATGGATAGAGTTCCCTTCGTTCGGCGTAGCGATAGCCCGAAGGGCTGCTTGGCGACCTTTTCGTTCGCATTGCTACGGTGCAGCCAGAAATAATAGCACCTCAAAATAAGATTTAGCCTATTTCAGGAAAAGGAATTTTGTCGTACATTCTTCATAATTCATTTTATGTACGTTTTTAAGTTTTTCACATACGTATCGAAAGCGTTAATGCCTTTGGGCGTAATTTTACAGACGGTGCGCGGCATTTTTCCCCGAAAAGTTTTCTGCACCTCGATATATCCGGCAATGTTCAGTTTATCAATTTGTACGCTTAGGTTACCGGAAGTTGCTTTTGTTTGTTCTTTCAAAAACACAAAATCGGCTTCTTCCACGCTCAACAGCAGGGACATCACCGCAAGGCGAAGTTGCGAATGTAACAAAGGATCAAGCTCTTTAAACATTTTTTTCCGCTTTTTTATTCAACCTGTGACCGGGAATCACAAATCCTACAATCATGCACACGGCTAAAATCAAAAAATGTAAATCGCCGCGTTTCAGGACACAATAAGTAAATGTGCATAACGTGGCGCCTGCCCAGAAATACACGGCGCTCCAAAAAAACGGTCTGTAGCGGCACACTTTCGACATCGCAAACTGGGCGCTGCCCACCATTATCATAATAACCGGCGTTATGAACAGAGTATAAGTCCATTTGTCGAACACATAAGACGCCGCAAATATGACAACCAGCAATACGACTGCCGATGTTCCGAATCCCCGCCAAATAGCTCTGATAATGCTGTCGATGTGTGTTTTCACAATTGCCGAACGGTCGATTCTACTGTTCCTAAAATGGTCGATAACCGAAAACGGTATCATCAGCCACCAAACCATAAACGACTTGTTCCGACACTCATCCGGCAAAAAATGTAATAACGCGAAATTGGCAATAGCAACAAACGCTACCGTAAAACCATTAAAAATCATACTGTCGGCGCTACCTTTTTGAATATTGTTCCGTGCGCGGTCAATCATTTCGTTGATGACGGCTAAACTTTCCTGTTCGGTAAATTTTGTTTCCATAATTTTTTAACATTAAATACTAATTAAATTTATGCAAATATGAAACGGTTTATCTTATAAATCAAATTTATTCGATAAAAAAATATTCATAAATCCATTAAACCGCTTATCCATAATGTGCAATGCGCCTTAAGTTTTTAGTTTGTAAACCGAGATAAGCGAGGCAAAATATCCGATAAGAGTAACCGAAACAAGCACTAAAAGTAAATCCGTCAAGAGAATTTTCACAGGATAGGCATCCACAAGCAGATTATTTCCGGGGAGTTTCAGTAATCCCAAATATTGTTGTAACAAGCATACCGTAAGTCCGATAAACATCCCGAAAACTATTCCGAAAAAAGTTATCAACACCCCTACCGATAAAAATATCTGTTTAATCAGTTTGTCCGTAGCGCCCATACTTTTTAACGTAGCGATGTCCTCCTTTTTTTCCGTTATCAGCATCGACAGTGAGCCGGAAATGTTGAACGACAATACAATAACAATCAAAATCAGTATGGCGTACACAATCGCTTTTTCCGATTTCATCATGCGATACAGGGCTTCGTTTTGTTGATGCCGCGTTTTTACCTGTAATTCGGGTTCTATGATTTTCGCCACGGATTGAGCGGCGTTATTGCTTTCCACGCCGGTTTCAAGTTGTATTTCAATAGCCGAAATTTGGGCTTTACGGTCTAACAGTTCCTGCATAAACGCAAGGGGAGCGAACACGTATGTTTCATTAAAACTTTTTTCTATTTCAAATATTCCGGAAGGGAGCAAACTCATCACATTCAACGAATTTGCAGGATTGCTCATCAACAGTTTCGTTTCCCTTCCGGGAACATAAACAAACACGGGATTCACGTCCGTCAAACCGAAAATTCCCAGTTTGGCTGCAATGTCGTATCCGAAAACAGCGGAGGGATAATCGCCTGTGTACATCTTAAATTCGCCGTCATACATGGAATTTTTGACGGGTGTGTTTCTCTCGTAGTTTTTGTCGATACCCCGCATCAGGGCAATTGTCTGTTGCTGTTTATATTTCAGCAGCACGTTTTCGTCAAGAATCAGCGAAACGCCCGCAACCCCTTTAATGGACGATATTTTGTCGAGTTTCGCGCTGTCGATAACAAAAGTTTTACCTTCTTTCGGAGTGATTTTTAGTTCGGGGTCAAAAATGCTGTAGATGGAACCCGTAAGATTTTCAAATCCATTGAATACCGATAAAACTATCAGTAAGGCGGCCGTTCCGCATACCACGCCCGTAAGACTGATATACGACACCATGTTTATGATGTTATGCGATTTCTTCGACCGCAAATATCTTAGTGCTATAAAAAGGATTAATTTCATTTATTTTATATAAAACAGGCTGCTGTTCCGTTGTCAAATAAATTTCATGCCCATTATCAAAAGTTTGTATATCGAATCGTTGAACATAAGCATTTCTTTTTTATTTACAGGATAATTGCCTAACATTAAGGATTGCACATACAATATATTAATCACTGCTTCAAACATTGTTTCATCTTCCAAATCAACCAAATCGTTCACCAGCGTATTATCTTTGTTAAAGCACAGGGTTGGTATGGATTCTTCCTGTTTTTTGATAAATCCCTGTAAGGTGGACGCAAAGGGATTGGATGTTCCTGCCAGATTATTTATATTCTTATTGTTCAACGCTTCATCATTGGCGACATAAATTACCGGAGTGTCTTCGGGTTCAAATTTTTTGACCTGAGCTTTACAGTAATTTGCCTTTAGCGCTTTATTTGCTCTTTGTTCGAAATCATAAAATCTCTGGTCGCCTGTGATGGTTTCGCCCAAATTCGACAGGATATCTTGAGGCGTTATTTTTGTGATTTTTACATCGGTAAAAACAATGGAGATTTTTCTTATCAAGTCTGTTTCAAAACTGTATGCCGCATTCACTACTGTTTTGCCCTGAGAACCGGCAATGCGTCGTATCTGCCTGAAATCGTCCAAAGAAGGAGTAAAAAATATTTCTTCGTTATACGTCCTGATGGATTTGAAGTTCATCGTTCCCTTATTTGTTTCAAAAGGAATATAATCCACAAATAATTTCAACAGTTCCGAATCTTCCGTAGCAAGGGCTTTGATATACAGATGATGTGTGCGGATAATTTCTTCCAGTAGTTCGGCGTTTGATATGGACAGCGATCTTAGATAGTCTTTGAATGCAGTATTCAGTTCTTTTTTGGCGGCTTTCATATCTTCGTTATCCATCAGCGATTCCCTTGATGCGGTGGGTTTGAGTGTGTTGGTGTTGATAACGCATTTCACAAACGACGCCCATTCGGGGAAGATATTACCTGCATGTTCGCATAAAAACATTCTTTTCAGATATATTTTATGATCTTTCGACCCGGTGAATTGAATTTTATATGGCATAATAAATCCCACGCCTTCAATTTCGCCTGTTTTTGCAAACATCCTGAATGTATCTAAAAACTTGATATTAAACGTTTGTTTTCCGTATTCCAGTAATTCTTCCTTTGTGCTGTTGCCGTTCAGCCACACAGGAAGTCCTTCGATCAACGATTCTTTTTCTTTTGATCCTGTAAGGTTGATTTTTACGGGCAAAGCGCTTCCGAAGTGCAATATGTTTTTTTTCAATTCTTCTTCCTCAAAAAGAAGTCGCCATTCTCTTTTGGGATGCAGTATAACTCTTGTTCCGTAAGGCATTTGTTCGTTGATTTCCTCTATTGTATATGTTCCGTCGGCTTTACCTTTCCAGCGCAATCCGGTTTGCTGTTTGTTGAACAGCGAGCATGTTTCCACGATGATTTCGTTACTCACAACAAAGCAGGATAACAGACCTATACCGAATTTTCCGATATAATCTTTCTCCAAAATATCATCGCGTTTGGAACTTTGCCCTATAACCGAGAGGAAACGATGAATTTCATCTTCCGAAAGTCCTATTCCGTTATCTTCAAAAATTATTTGATTTCCATTTGCATGGACATTGATTTCGCCGGCAAAAAATTCATCAATACTTCGCCTTGCGGTGATTGCATCTATTCCGTTTTGCAGTAATTCTCTCACAAACACGTTGGGAGAGCTGTATATATGTTCCGAAAGCAACTCGATCATTCCTTTCAAATTGACCTGAAACAGATATGAATTATCAATTTTATTTTTCTCCATTACAATTTAATATAATCAATCGCACCAACAATTTCCAATAATGTATCAGTTGAAAAAGAGAGCGGAAAACGAGATTCGAACTCGCGACCCCAACCTTGGCAAGGTTGTGCTCTACCAACTGAGCTATTTCCGCAATTATTTTTTGCGGCGCAAAGGTAGTCTTTTTCCGACACAACACAAATTTTTTTTATTATTTTATTGATTCTATCATCAATTATATTTCATAATTATCTCAAAATTAAAATTGTGGATAAATATTTTTTTTATTGAACGATGAACTGTGAATTTGAGAATAACTGTCCAAACCATGATACAAGATTAAAAGATTTACAGGATTTTCGTTGGCATCCTTTAATCTTTTAATCAGGTAAATTATGGGAACTTCTAAAAACTTGATTTTTCAAGGCGGACAAGATTTTTAAACCGGAGTTTACCTGTTGTAAATGAGGGTTTAAAAATTAATAAAATTAACATTGAACGCCGAAAAAGCAGTTTTTAGGAGTTCCCTTTAGAAATCTCCTTCCATATCGTATCCGCCGTTACTTTCCTGTTCGGCGCCTTGTTTTCTATCCTGTCGTTTTGGTCTGGTATTGCCGAAGTTATAAGTTACGGTAAGACTTGCCTGACGTCCTTCTCTCCAATTTTCCGAATCTTGAATAAATCCCATACCGGAAGTAACGGAATGTCGTCTTCTTGAATCTAAAAGGTCTCTTCCGCTTATACTTACGCTTATGATATTGGAGAATGTTTTTCTTATGCCTGCGTCCAAAGAGTAGTTTGCCTTTCGGTATCCTTGCGCTATGGGTTGTTTGGCGTTATAATCGCCTGTTATTTGTATGGATAACGATTTCGGAAGCACAAAACTTGCTATCAGTTTTGCTTTCCATGAAAAATCTTCCTGTGCTGTTCCAATAACCGGAACCGTAGTGTTTTCGGGTAGATACGAAAATCCATCCAATTTATAATGGAACAGATTGACGGTTGTTGTCAAGTCCAAAATCTTGAATAATCTGTTTTTAAGCACAATTTCCGCTCCTGTGGAAGATGTGCGTGTAATGTTTTCGAAAGTAGTTTTCATTATATTGTCATCAATGAATCTGATTCGTTGAATAACGCCATCTGTGGAGTGATAATATCCCGAAAAGGAGAGGATATGATTTTGCCAGCTTTTGATATAATTCAGTTCGAAAGCATTTGAAAATTCGGGAGATAAATAAGGATTTCCGAACGAAATATTTGTTGAATCCGTTATATTTTTGAACGAATTGAGTTCTCTCCCTCTTGGTCGTGTTATGCGGCGGGTGTAATTCACTTGCAACTCATTGTCTTTTGGCAATGAATACGATATAAAAACGCTTGGAAACAGGCTTAGATAATCGTTTTTATAGGGCAAAACATCCGATTTTGTTTGATTATATCCTAATGATCTGGTATTTATGTTAGAATACTCGCCCCGCAGTCCCAGCTGGTAGCCGAAATCGCTTAACCGTCCCGAATATGTTGAATACAACGCATGTATATCCTGATTATATATAAATTCGTTAAAGAGTTCGGTTGTTGGCACGGCGTTGTCCCTGTTTGTTCCTGAATATGTTTCCACCGGACTGCTTTCTCTGCCCAAAGTTCCTTTGTAACCGGCTTCTATCTTGTTGTTGTCGTTGAAAGAGTTTGTATAATCCAGTTGAAAATCCCAGTTATGCGGACCAATGTCGCCTGTTTGCTTTTGATATGACGAAGTTGTACGATTATTCTCATATATTGATGTTTGCTCAAAGACGGATGAGTTTTTCATTCCCCATTTATTGTATGAAGCAGTGAAATCAATATTGCTGCGTTCGCTGAAATCGTGTTTGTATCCAAGTTCAAAATTTCCTCCAACCATATCGTTATCGGCGTTGGTGAGGCGTGTACTTTGAAGATACGAATCCGGAATATCGCTTGTATAATTAATTGTGCTGCTGTTCATTCCTCCGCCGAACATTCCAAATCCGTTTAGCGTAAAGTGGTCTTTTGTGGTAAGATGCCAGGTTAATCCCAACCGTCCGAACAGATTATGTCTGTCGCCTGTGGTGTTGGTGTGCTGGTCGAGGAAAGTGGTGTCCGTATCGGAAATATTTAAACGATATGAATTTCCTCCTCCTCGATGCTTTCTTTCGCGATAGCCTAAACTTGCATAAGTTTCTAATTTGCTGTTACTGTAATTAATATTAGCGCTCGCGTTATATTTCCCGTAAATGTCGATTCCTGCCTGCACGCTGCCGAAATATCCGGCTTTGCGGTTTTGTTTCAAAACGATGTTTATTATACCGGCAGTTCCTTCGGGGCTGTATTTTGCAGATGGGTTGGTGATTACTTCGATTTTCTCGATATTTTCGGCTGGCAGCTGTTCTAAGATTTGCGCACGGTTATCTGCGGAAAGACCGGAGGCTTTGCCGTTTATCCAGATTGTTACCGCCGCATTGCCGCGCAACGACACTTCTCCTTCATTATCAACTTCCACCGAGGGTATATTGCTGAGAACGTCGCTTGCATTGCCCCCCGAAGAAGCGATGTTTTGATCGACATTGAATACTTTTTTGTCAATATCAATTTTCATCTGCGACCTTATGCCCGATATTTCCACTTTTTCCAAAACTTCCGATTCTTCTAATAAAGATATTTTCAAATCCGGCAGTTTTGCATCGGAAGTCAGTGAAATATTCTGTTCAAATGTTTTGTATCCTACAAAAGATATTGATAATAGATAATTGCCGTCGGAGATGTTTTTAAAGATAAAACTGCCTGTTTTGTCGGTAAGAGTTCCCTTTACGGGCGCTGTAGCCGAATCCGCCGCCGAGCTTAACTTTTTGACGGTAACCGTAACATATTCCAATGGCGCTTTGGTTTTAGAATCCGTAATTTTTCCGGTTATAATGCCGTCGGCAGCATAAACGAAATTTATAGACAAAAACGTCAAAAGACCTAAAATAA
>JAISRS010000185.1 GCA_031273485.1 Prevotellaceae bacterium | reverse complement strand
CTGTTTTGCCATTTCCCAACGTTGGGAAATGGATTTTGAAACCGTTTTGCCATTTCCCAACGTTGGGAAATGGATTTTGAAACCGTTTTGCCATTTCCCAACGTTGGGAAATCGACTTTCAATACTGTTTTGCCATTTCCCAACGTTGGGAAGAGATTCTGAGATTTTTTTAATACTTACCCGTTGACGGGAAATCGTCTCAATTTTTTCAAAAAAAATTCCCGTAAGCGGGATGTCGTCTTGAAATCTTATATCCGTATTTATTATCATCATCAGGTGTTTAACTAATCTTAAAAATGTTTTCCAAATCAATTCATTTGGTATTTTATGGTCGCAAACTTTTTTATTTCATCATTTTTTTATTTTTTTCATATCGGGTGCATTCAAATTGTCGTTTTTGAGATTATTGTTTTTTAAACGCAAAGTTCGCAAAGAATCCGCAAAGTATTTCCCTTGCAAATTTTGCGACACCATTTGCGAACTTTGCGTTAAATAATTTCTTTACTTTGCGACAATTTGAAATGCACCCACACAATCTGATTATGGGATAATCAGGTAAAGAGGTTGGTTGGAGATGAAAAATCATTAGTTACTGAGATTGTTTTTACAGGCACAGCCCCTGTTTTCCCGTCTGTTTCCCCTTTTGGTGGGAACAGACGGGGCTGGCGGGGGCTAATTCAAAAATTTCACAAATCCCTGTTTATACAACTGCGAAAGATAAGTTGTGATACGATATTCATAATCCGTTTCATAATTGAAATGTTCCGCCAGATTTTCCACAATGTCTTTCACTGTGTGCTTTCCGTCGATCAGATTCCAGACGGCTGTGCCATGTTGTTCAAGCCGGATTCGAATGAAAGCCGACTTATTTTTAGGTATAAAATGTTTCTGCAAAAATTTATTCCTGAAACGTGGAAATGTTATCACCGATAATTCTCCCTCTTTCTCTGTTTTAATATGTTCGCTTATCAGGGGAACAAGGTCAAAGAGATTTATCTTTTTTTTCATCATATTCATCTCCTATATTTTATTACAAATGAAAACATATAAAGTTAAAACAAAATAATGAGCCTTTTGTAGCAAGTCTGTGTAAAGAAACACGAAATAATATTATTCGGGAACTTCTGAAAACTTGATTTTTCAAGACAGACAAGATTTTTAAACCGAAGTTTACCAATGGTAAATGAGGATTTAAAAATTGATGAAATTGACATTGAACGCCGAAAAAGCAGTTTATAGAAGTTTCCATTATTAATCTTTTAAAGTATCTGCCTTTTTCAATGGAACCTTCACCAGAAAATAAGCAATGATTATCACAATTCCCAAACCGGTTATATACATTGGGTTTTCGATCGACAGCAGGTTTGAGAAGAAAATATCGGACATTGCAAATATCGCTACCACAAGTCCCATCAGCGCTTCTCCCGCAATCATGCCCGAAGCGAGCAGCACGCCGGTGTTTTCCACCGTAACCGATTGCCTTTCGTTGTATTTCCTGCGCGCCACATACATGTCCAGCACTCCTTTAATCAAGCCTCCCACAAAGATGGCAAACACGGTGCTGAACGGAAGATACATACCCACAAATATCAGCATCGGGCTTTTGATACCCATCAGAATAAAGGCGGCGCCCAGTGTCATGCCGGCGATTATCAGCGCCCAGGTCATTTGCCCGCCAACAATTCCCTGCGCCAGGGTAGCCATCAAACCCGCCTGCGGAGCCGAAAGGTTTTTGCTTCCGAATCCTCCCTCGTAGCCTTCCTTTAAACCCTGATTTATATCTCCCTGATTCAGGATAATCAACACTCCGAACATCACAAAACCGGAGATAATCACCCCGAAAATGTCGCCTATCTGCATCCGCCACGGCGTGCCGCCAAGTATATGTCCCGCTTTCAGGTCTTGAAACATTTCGCCTCCCACGGCGGCAGCCACGCACACAATTGCCGCAATACCAAGCACTGCCGCAACGCCTCCGGTGCCTTTTATGCCGCAGGCGACAAGTATCAGCGCCGTTACCACCAAAGCCGTGAGAGTTAAACCGCTGATAGGGTTATTGCTCGAACCGATGATGCCAACCAAATATCCCGATACGGCAGCAAAGAAAAAGGCAAGGATTATCATAACGGTGGATGCCACAATTGCCACCAAAACTGAAGTCTGGAATATACAATAAGTGATTATAAACGTCAATACGGCAGCGATGCAGATACCTGTGAGTATCCATGCCGTTTTCAGATCTTTTTCGGTTCGTTCCACATTGTCGCCCGAAGTTTGAGTTGCTTTTTTCAGGTCTTTCACCGAGCGTTTCAGACCTGTAGCCAAACTGTTGCGCATACGGTACAGCGTAAAACAGGCGGCAACCAGCATCCCTCCGATGGCGATGATGCGAACCACTTCGCGCCAAACCACATTGGCTGCGTTTTTCCAGGCGCCTATCGACGAGGCGTCGAGATTGTCATTGACATTGATTTGAAGCGATTCCACAAACGAGCTGCCCAGCATTGCGAGCAATATCGGCACCATCAAACCCCAAGCCATCACCGAGCCGCTGAAGTTAAGGGCGGAAAGTCTTGGACCTATAATGTAGCCTACGCCCAGATAGGCGGGACTGATGGAGGGACCTCCGACAAGAAATCCGCCTTCGAGAGCTTTTCCGCTGCCTAAGGCTGCTGCGCCGGATTTGAAGAAACTTGTCCATTCGGTTGCAAAGAGTTTAAATTCTCCGGCAATTTTCACCAAAGCGCCGACAATCATTGCCGAAAAAAGATATTTTGAACTGCCGGCTCCGCTTTGTCCCGTTTTATGAATTTCGGCGGCAGCCACGCTTTCGGGAAACGGAAGTTCCTTGTCTTCAACCATCACTCTGCGAAGCAATGCCACAAACAAAACTCCCAGCGTTCCTCCTGTTATCAGGATTAGGGACGCTGTTAAATAGCTGCTTATCGAGCTAAATTCTTTTCCGTCCCACACTCCGGCGATATAAAACGCAGGAAGCGTGAAAATAGCTCCCGCCGCTACCGATTCTCCAATGGAACCTACTGTACGTGTGAAATTTTCTTCCAGAATGTTACCCTTAAAGAAACGCAAAACCGCCATTCCTATCACCGCCGCAGGATAGGTGGCGGCAATGGTCATGCCCGCTTTTAGACCCAAATAAGCATTGGCGGCGCCTAATACAACCGCCAATATCAGCCCGATAAACAAGGCTCTTACGGTAAATTCTTTCATGCTCGTATTCGCCGAAACGAAAGGTACAAATTTTTTGTCTTCTGCCATAGTTCTAATTTTATAAACAATGAATTATTAAATAAAAAACAGATTGTGTTTACTCCTTATATTATATATTGAAATAAAACAATCGTTCACAAAAGTAGTAAAATAATTATTAAATGTATCAAATATTATTATTTCACCTGTCGATAATGTCATTATCAATGAAATAATGCCCAACCGTAAAAAGCCTCCCTGTTCACCCAGAGAGGAACGGACAGGGGAAACGGAGGACTGCGCTTGCGAGGAACCGTCGCAGCGTCTGCTGCTACCCCCTTTGAGAGGCTATTTGTCATTGGTAGTCCCTGTATTGCAAGCAACAAACAAGGGAAAATGACAGCCCGGTTCGTTCGGCGTAGCCGTCATTGCGAGGCGAAAGCCGAAGCAATCCAGAAAAATAAAGAATAAAATAAGGTGATATTCTGGATTGCTTCTTCGCTTCGCTCATCGCAATGACGGCAAGCGCAGTTGAGAAAGGGCAACTTTTAAGAGGACTGTCATTTCCCCTTGTTTATTGCTTGCAATATAGGGTCTCGCAATGACGTTACACCGAACGGGGACGCTCCATAATTCATAATTCATAATTAAAGTTAAGGGCGTCCGAAGACGCCCTTATTCAAAATGAAAATTTAAACTACAGAAATGTGTAGAGGTTAAAAAACCTCATATTCAATTTATCATTTAATTATTTTGCATAAGCGATAGCTCGTGTTTCTCTGATTACGGTGATTTTAACTTGTCCGGGATAAGTCATTTCGTCTTGAATTTTCTTTGCTATATCAAACGATAACTTTTCGGCTTCCTGATCGGTTACCTTTTCGCTGCCCACAACAACTCTCAGTTCTCTGCCTGCCTGAATTGCATAAGTTTTTTGAACGCCGGGATGACTTAAAGCCAAATCCTCCATTTCCTTCAATCGTTTGATATATGATTCTACGATTTCCCTTCTTGCTCCGGGGCGCGAGCCTGAAATGGCGTCGCAGACCTGAATGATAGGCGCAATCAGAGTAGTCATTTCAATTTCATCGTGATGAGCGCCTATGGCATTACATATTTCCGCTTTCTCCTTATATTTTTCGGCTAACTTCATACCAAGAATTGCGTGTGGCAATTCCGGTTCATCGTCGGGAACTTTGCCTATATCGTGCAGCAGTCCGGCTCGTTTTGCTATTTTGGCATTTAGTCCAAGTTCGGACGCCATTATGGCGCACAGGTTTGCGACTTCTCTGGAGTGTTGCAGGAGATTTTGCCCGTAAGAAGACCTGTATTTCATTTTGCCCACCAGGCGAACAAGTTCCGGATGCAGATTATGTATTCCAAGGTCTATAGTTGTTTTTTTGCCCACATCAACAATTTCTTCTTCTATCTGGTTGCGCACTTTTTCCACAACCTCTTCAATTCTTGCCGGATGTATGCGTCCATCGGTCACGAGCTGATGCAGCGCCAGACGTGCAATTTCTCTGCGAACGGGGTCGAAAGCCGACAGCACAATTGCTTCCGGAGTATCGTCCACCACTATTTCCACTCCCGTTGCCGCTTCCAGCGCCCGTATATTGCGACCTTCACGTCCAATGATACGTCCTTTAACATCATCGTTTTCGATATTGAACACCGTGACGGAGTTTTCTATTGCCGTTTCGGTCGCCACACGCTGAATCGACTGCACCACTAAACGTTTTGCTTCTTTGCTTGCCGTCAGTTTTGCTTCTTCAATTGTATCATTGATATAGGTCAATGCCTGAGATTTGGCGTCTTCTTTCATTGATTCGAGCAGAGTATTGCGTGCTTCTTCGGCTGTCATATTTGCAACGGATTCCAGTTTGTCGATCTGTTGTTTCCGTATTTTTTCGTATTCTTCCGATTTCTTTTCCAGTTTGTCTAACTGCTGGGCAAGATTTTCCTTGAAAGCTTCAACTTCTTTTGATTTTCTTTGATGTTCATTGATTTGTTGATTTAAAGTATTTTCCTTTTGTTTCAGCCTGTTTTCTGTTTGAGCAATTCTGCTGTTTTTCTCATTAACAACCGACTCGTGTTCTTTTTTCAAGTCCAGGAACTTTTCTTTTGCTTCAAGTATTCTTTTTTGTTTAATATTTTCAGCTTCAATTTCAGCTTCTTTAACTATTTTCCGGCTGTATTTTTTCACTGCATTGCGAGTGACGAAATAAGCCAAAGTCGCCGCAACAATTGCGGCTGACAGCGCTACTGTTATTATTATTATTGTATCCATATAATCGTATTCATTATGTTTTAGTATATAATATTTAAATTTTATTCAATTAAAAAAACCCGTACACTGCTGCTGTTTGTGGAAACCCTGGAAATACAGGGCGGAGCCACCGGTTTTATTGTTTCGAACGTCCACCGGTCTAACGAAAGACTCACCTTTTAGAGGCTACAAGGCCTGTTCTAAACATCCCGAGTTAAACTCCTTACGTTGTTTAATGTTGAGTTTCCCAAAGCGCAAAACAAACTGTACGGGCTGTGATGTTATTCTATATTTTCCAAAGAACTTTGTTTTTCCAAATAAACGCCCAATTCTCCATTCAGTTTCTCTACTTCCGAAACTAATTTCCTATTTTTAACTACCTGAATTGCGAAATTCAGAATCGAAACAGCCAGTATATCCTGATAGTCCTTATCCGGTACGCTATTTCGCTTTACTTCGACATCAATCATCTTTACTGCGTCACGGTATCTTTCTTCTTCTTCTTCCGTTGCAACGTTGTACCGATATTTTCTTCCGGCAATTATTACGTTTATTTGTTGTGTATGACTTTTTGTTTCCATTATCTGTTTAATAAAGCCACACATTTGTCTATTTCCCGCACTAAATTACTAATCCTTTTTTTAGCTTCCTGTGCATCGCCTCCGGATTTGAATGCTGTTGCGAGTATCAGTTTTTGATTTAAATCTTTCAATGTACCGATTTCTCTGTCTTTGTTCTCAATTTCTTTTTGCAGAGATGCGATTTGTGCCATCAACAAAAGAGCATTTTCTTTTTCTTTTTCGCAAATATCCATCATTTGAGATATTTTTCCTCTGAGAGCGACTACCATTTCAACATTACCATCCATCATGGCTCTACACATTGTATCTTTTTTGCAAATTTAGAAAAAAATAATGATTCTGTTTCATTTTATATTATTATTTTTTCAATTGTTTTACGGATTAATTTACAATTTCAGTTAGTTATGGAATTAAAAATTCGATGTATTTTATAATTATTCCGTGTAAAAACCGACCTGATAAGTGAAATTTCACTCTAAAACGATGAACTTTTTGAACGATGAACTATAAACTATGAACGATGAACTATTAATTCGTGGCACAAAACAAATTCGTGTAATTCGGGCTAAATCTTATTTTGAGGTGCTATTATTTCTGGCTGCACCGTAGCAATGCGAACGAAAAGGTCGCCAAGCAGCCCTTCGGGCTATCGCTACGCCGAACGAAGGGAACTCCATCCATAGCACCTCAAAATAAGATTTAGCCGTAATTCGTGATAAAAA
>JAISRS010000170.1 GCA_031273485.1 Prevotellaceae bacterium | reverse complement strand
CCGACCTGACAAACTGGACGGAATATCCCGTGCCGCTGAAAATAACCGATTTCACATGGGCGAAAAGCGGCGATGCCTACGCGGGACATGTGATTGAACGGAACGGAAAATACTACTGGTACGTCAGCACCAACCAATCGGGCATCGGAGTGGCTGTTGCCGACCGTCCCGAAGGTCCGTACAAAGATGTGCTGAACAAGCCGCTTTTGACCAATAAGGATTGTTTTGCTTCCACACATTCATGGGCATGTATTGACCCTGCCGTTTTTATTGACGATGACGGACAGGCGTGGCTCTTTTGGGGTAACCGCGAATGTTATTATGCGAAATTAAAAGAGAATATGATTGAAATAGACGGCGAAATAAAGCAGATAAAGTTTGACGGCTTTGAGTTTACCGAAGCGCCGTGGATTCATCAATACAAAGGGAAATATTACCTGAGTTATGCAACGGGGTTCCCCGAAAAAATCGCTTATGCCACGGCAGACAGGATTGACGGCGAATATCAATACAAAGGTATCCTGAACGAACTGGCAGGCAACAGCAACACCAATCATCAGGCGATTGTGGAATTTAAGGGCGATTGGTATTTTATTTACCACAACGGAGCCATTCAAACCGATGGCGGCAGTTTCAGCCGTTCGGTGTGCATGGATAAAATGTATTATAATCCCGACGGAACAATCAAACGGATAATAATGACGACCGAAGGAATTAGTGAAAAATAAAACAATAAAATAACACATCAATTTATTATCATTATGAAAATATTTTTTTTATCTTTTATGTTACTGTTCGGTGCGAATACCATTTTTGCACAAAGTTTTCAACAGACGCAACAAGGCATAAGATGCCAAGTACAAGAAGCGGACATTCAGGTGGAAATTCAGTTTTACGCGCCTGATATAGTGCGTGTGCTGAAAACGACCGAGGGGAATCCTATCGTGAAAACCTCACTTTCGGTGGTCAAAACGCCTGAAAAGACAGATTTCTCGGTTACGGAAAGAGTAGATATTATTTCCCTGAAATCAAGCGTTCTGCAGGTTAATCTCAACACTCAAACCGGCGAAATTACATTTGCGGATGGGAAGTTTACTATGCCCCTGCTTACAGAAAAACCCTTCGGCACGCAGTTTATTCCCACTCTTGATGCCGGTAAGCCATCGTTTACCGTGCGTCAGGAATATCTGTTGGCGGAGGACGAGCCGATTTATGGCATTGGGCAGGTAATGGACGGCAAACTTAACCGCCGCAACTCCAAGCACCACCTGCAAAACGAAAATATGTCGAATTATTCGCCCTATTTTATGTCGCCAACGAAAGGTTACGCCGTCTTTTGGGACAATTATTCGATTTCCGATTTTGTTGATACTCAGCAGGGATTGGAATACAGCGCGTTGGGGCAGTGCGCCGATTACTATTTTATGTACGGCGGGAATGCAGACGGCATAATTGCAAAAGTTCGCGACCTGACAGGCAAAGCGCCGATGCTACCGCTATGGGCTTACGGTTTTTTTCAGAGCAAGGAACGCTATGCTACGCAGGACGAAAGTTTAAATGTCCTGAAAAAATATCGCGAATTGCAGGTTCCGATTGACTGCATCATTCAAGATTGGCGTTATTGGGCGGAATACAATCGCAGTGACAGCGCGTGGAACTCGCAGAGTTTTGATGTAGAACGTTTTCCAAATCCCAAAGCGTGGGCAGACGAAATCCATAAACTGAACGCCAAACTGCTGATTGTAACCTGGCCCGGATTCGGTCCAAAAACCGCGCAACGACAAGAGTTCAACGCAAAAAAGATGATTATCAACTTCGATACTTGGCCCCCCAAAAGCGGCGCCCGTCCTTATGATGTATACAACCCCGAAGCTCGCGGTATTTACTGGAAATATCTCGACAAAGGTATATTCAATTATATCGGTAACGACGGATGGTGGCTTGATTCGACCGAACCCGACCATATCAACAAAAAAGAATCGGATTTTGATTTGCCGACGTATCTCGGTTCATACCGCAGCGTGAAAAATGCCTTTTCGATGATGCACAACAGTGGCATTGCCACGCACCAAAAAGCGCAAAACAGCGATAAACGAGTGGTCATTCTCACTCGGTCGGGCTTTATCGGGCAGCAACGTTTTGGTTCAAATACATGGAGCGGCGATGTGCAATCGACTTGGGATATGCTTGCTAAACAAATTCCCGCCGCTCTGAATTATACGATGATGGGAATACCGAACTGGAACAGCGACATTGGCGGCTTCTTCGCCGGGCGTTGGAATAAAGGCGGTGGCGCAAAAAATCCTGAATATCAGGAACTGTATGTCCGTTGGATGCAATTCGGTGCGTTTTGCCCAATGATGCGTTCGCACGGAACGGAAGTGCCGCGCGAAATATGGAACTTTGGCAGTCGTGGCGAATGGGCTTTCGATGCACAGGAAAAAATGATTAATCTTCGCTATCGTTTGCTGCCGTATATTTATTCAACTTCTTGGGACGTTTCGCATAACGACGGTACGTTTATGCGTCCGATAGTGATGGATTTCCCGACAGATAAAAAAGTGTATGATTTAGGCGGCGAATATCTGTTTGGGCGGTCGTTATTAGTTGCTCCGGTAACGCAACCGAAAGTTGCGGAATGGTCGATTTACCTACCCGAAGGCTCCATGTGGATTGATTTTTGGACAGAAAAAACCTTTGCAGGCGGGCAAACCATAGAGCGCGAGACGCCGATTGATATTATCCCGCTGTATGTCAAAGCAGGCTCTTTAATTCCTTTAGCGCCCGTCATGCAATACGCAACGGAAAAAGCCTGGGATAATCTTGAAATCCGAATTTACCCCGGTGCGGACGGAGAATTTACCTTGTATGAAGATGAATTTGACAATTACAATTACGAAAAAGGAATTTACAGTACGATTACTTTTCATTGGAATGATAAAAATCGCTCTTTGACTATCGGCAACAGAAAAGGTGATTTTCCCGGAAT
>JAISRS010000162.1 GCA_031273485.1 Prevotellaceae bacterium | reverse complement strand
ACCGGCAACTTGGGAAAGCGTTTAAAGGCATCGCCCCGCTTCCTGTCGAACCGGCGGATGCACTCAAAGGCATACAAATAATAGAAGCAGCATACAAAAGCTCAAAAGAACACAAAGCGATTGAGTTATGAATTAAAAATTAAAAATTACGAATTTGTTGATTAAGAAATTCGTGGAAATTGTCTGAACCATGATTAAAGGAAGCCCCCCCTAACCCCCCCAAAGGGGGGAACAGGCGGGGCAGACAGGCAGAATGAATTATGAATTATGATTAAAGGATTTTTAGGATTTTTAGGATTTTGCCTTCGCAGAAAAAATTCGTGTAATTGACTACGTCGAACTTACGTTTCGCAAAAATCCGCAGGATTAATTCGTGTTAATTCGTAAAAATTCTACAGAGTTAAACATTCGTGTAATTCGTGTAATTCGTGGATAAAAAAAATTGTGGATAAAAAAATTCGTGTAATTGACTACGTCGAACTTACGTTTCGCAAAATCCGAAGGATTAATTCGTGTTAATTCGTAAAAATTTTACAGAGTTAAACATTCGTGTTATTCGTGTAATTCGTGGATAAAAAAATAATCGTGGATTAATTCGTTCAATTAGGTTAATTCGATGATAAAGAAAATTCGATGATAAAGAAAAAAATGAAAATAAAATTATTAATCTTTGGAGATTTGTCAATCTCCCTGTTTGTTTACGTGAAGTGTATTTTGGCAACGTTGGGGTACGCTTTATTCGCTTTGAATCTGTCGGCGCAAGCAACCGATACGCTTGCCGACAATTCAATTTCATTGGACGAGGTGGTTATTCAGTCGTTCAAATATGACGGGAATTTTAGGACGCTTCCTGTGGCTGCCTCCACAATAGACAAAGTCGTTCTACAGAACCGGAACGTTAGCGGTATTAAAGATATTAGTTCCCTTATACCCAATTTGTTTATGCCGGATTACGGCTCAAAACTAACCTCGCCGGTTTATATTCGGGGAATAGGTTCCAGAATCAATTCCCCCTCTGTGGGTTTATACGTCGATGGGATTCCCTTTTTTGAAAAGTCGGCTTTTGATTTCGACCTGAACGAAATAGACTACATCGAAGTATTGCGCGGACCTCAAGGCACTTTATTCGGACGCAACACTATGGGCGGCATTATTAACGTTTACACCAAATCGCCTCTGCGATATAACGAAACGCTGATTTCCGCTTCCGGCGGCAATTATGCAAATTTAACCGGAACGATGGCTCATTATGGAAAAATAAATAATACTGTGGGATATGCCCTGTCGGGCAATTACAATCATTCCGGCGGTTATTTCACCAATCAATATACGGGAAAAAAGGCGGACGATTTAAATTCGGGCAGCGGACGTATTCGTCTGGAATGGAGAATTAAACCGCGTTTATTGCTGAAACTGATGCACACCGTGGATTACTCCGAACAGGGAGGCTATCCGTATGCGCAGGTTGATCCCACGACTCAAAAAACAGGCGATGTTAATTATAATGATTACAGTTCTTATCAACGCACAATGTCTTCGTCGGGAATATCCCTGCTCTACAGCGCTAATAAATTCAGCGTCAACAGCCAGACAGCCTTGCAGTATCTGTCGGACAAACAGGGTATCGACCAGGATTTCTCTACGGAAAACACCTATTTTGCCATTCAAAATCAAAAACAATTGACTGTTTCACAGGAAATAAATATCAAAGCAACTACAAATAGCCGCTATCAATGGCTTTTCGGAACATTCGCCTTTCATCAGAAAATCGACAATGAAGTCATACTTGATTATAAAGCACAGAATTACAGCACACAGAAATTATACGACATACCAACCTCCGGGATTTCGTTTTATCATCAATCTGTTTTAAACCGCCTGCTGATTGAATCGCTTTCTCTCACTCTGGGAATACGTTACGATTACGAAAATGCTTCCAACTATTATATTGCATATAGAAATACAGGCGAACAGAGGGAACAAACGGAACAAACGGAAACGTTCGACAGCCGTCTGGATTTTAGTCAATTGACGCCTAAAGTAGCTTTGCGGTATATGTTCCCGGGTTCGCATACCGTCTATGTTTCGGCATCCAAGGGATATAAAACCGGAGGATTTAACTCCTCGTTCGACAGTGAAGAAGACCGCTCTTTTAAACCGGAATACAGCTGGAATTACGAAACGGGCGCAAAACTGCAATTTCCGCAAAACAGGATTAAAGCCGAAATATGCCTGTTTTATATTGACTGGAAAAGTCAGCAGATTTATCAAACGCTGTCCAACGGGAGGGGTTCCATGCTGAAAAACGCCGGACGTTCCGAAAGCAAAGGGATTGAATTAAGTCTGCACGGTAATATTTTCAAGGATTTTACCTTGATGTCGAACTGGGGTTATACTCACGCAATATTCAAGGAATACAAACAAAGCGCAACGATTGATTACTCAGGACAATATCTGCCTTTAGTTCCTTCCCAAACGTTTGCTCTGGGAGCCGATTATAAAATTCCGGTAAAATCCGAATTGATAGACCTCTTGACTGTGAACCTGCATTATACGGGTACAGGAAAATTGTACTGGAACGAAAACAACCGGACCTCACAGCCTTATTATGGCTTGCTTAACGGAAAAATAGCCACATCGAAAGGCTGCACAACCTTGTCGATCTGGGCAAAAAACATCACAAATACTCAATATACCGCCTTTTATTTTGAATCAATGGGAAACGGTTTCGCTCAAAAAGGCAGACCGGTTACTTTGGGGGCAAGCGTCAGCGTGGCGTTAGACTGAGACTGAGGCTAAATCTTATTTTGAGGCGCTATGTAGAGACGCAATGCATTGCGTCTCTACTCAAAAAAAGATTTAGCCCTTCCTTCTCAAAAATATATTAATTCCGAAAAAAAGTATTATTTTTGCAGCGTTTTTTAACACATAAAATTTATTTAATATGAACATGGACATAAAATCGACAAATACGGAACAGGAGAAATCGCTTATAGCCAATCCTATTTATGATTACGTATTTAAATACCTCATGGAGGACAGTCCGTCGGCAATCAAGCTGATTTCCGCCATCATAAACGAGGAAATAACCGAATTGTCTTTTGCTCCGCAGGAATATGTGAAAGAGATAGATGCTACAGAAAAAAGTCACAGCATCTACCGGCTTGATTTTATTGCACGCATAGGCAGCGGCGAGAACTCAAAAGTGGTGATGATAGAAGTTCAAAAAGTATCTCTCCATACCGATATTATGAGATTTCGGCAATATTTGGGCGGTCAGTATCAGAATCAAAAAAACAGCTATGAGGATTCGCTCGGTGCAATACATGCCATGCCTATATATTGCATATTTTTCCTTGGCGAGGGCGCAGGCAAAGGCGTAGAAAACATTCCGGTGGTGA
>JAISRS010000119.1 GCA_031273485.1 Prevotellaceae bacterium | reverse complement strand
TAACCGTTTAAATTCCAAACTTTTTGCGCCGAAATTAATGAGTAATCCTATCTGCATTTGATATGCTTCGAGATAATTGATTGCTTGAGCCAAATGAACATCTTCAAGTTTAATAATTGCTTTTAACTCCACCATAATTTTGTCTTCCACAAAGAAATCTACTCTTCTTGTCCCGATTTGTGTATCCCGATAAAAAACAGGCATTTCCATTTCCCGTACAAAAGACAAACCTTCATGTGTCATTTCAATGGCTAAGGCTCTTTGGTATATCACTTCCTGAAATCCATTTCCCAATGTGCCGTGAACTTTCATAGCGCATTTGATAATCCTTTTGGTCAATTCTTCGTATAACATGGTTGATAATGATTTTTTTACAGAAGGTAATGATTAATTGGGACATCATGAAAATCCTTTAATCAAAAAAATCAAGGTTCAGACAGTTGAACCGCGATTATGGCGACAAGGAAAGCTAAAACGCTTTCGGAACGCTTCGGGAAAGTCCTGCAAAAACGCCGGTCCCTGACCATTAACCGCAACGATAAATCAACGTCCATTTCCACGCAGTTGGACAGCCTGATTCCCGCTTCCAAAATCTCAAATTTAACACAGGGAATGTTTGTGGGCGCAGTGTCAGATAATTTCGATGAACGGATTGAACAGAAGATTTTCCACGCGGAAATCGTGGTGGATAACGAAGCCGTCGCCCGTGAAACGAAAGCCTACAAAAAAATCCCCGATATTTTGGACTTTCGGGATAAGGACGGAAATGATACCATGCAGGCGGAAATTGAACGTAGCTACAATCAAATCAAGGCGGATGTGAAACGGATTGTGGCGGAGGAACTCAAACGAATTTCGGAAGATGAGAATTTGAAGCATTTGATAAAGAAAGAGTGATAACCGAAAAAGAGCCGTTTTGTGCGGCTCTTTTCAATTCTATGGCTAATTGGAAAATACGACATAATTGCTAATAATCAATTACTTGCGAATATTATCATTCTAAAAATACAATTTCTATGGCTAATTTACGTGCTTCTATGGCTAATTGAAATCATTACTTCGATAATCTATCAGTAAACTGCTCAAGAATATTGTTATTCGCATCAATAGTTACATCTAAACTGTATTGGGTATGACGCCCAAGTCCACTTTTTATAATAAGCCGTTCTTCTTCTAATTTTGAAATAAAATATTTTATCTGCATTCGTGATAAATTATTTCCGAATGCACCCACAAAATCACTCATGACGACATTATTTGCTTTCTCAAAACACCCCGCCACTATCTGCAAATCCCTCAATCGGTATTCTTTTATATAGGCAGGCTGTTTGGCAATCTCATAATACAAGTCGCCCAATACATATTTTTTGTCTGCCGAACTTTGCGATTTTATCAGCCCTTCTCGTTGCAATTTCTCAACCGATGCTTCGGACAAGTCAGTTGAAATGCCCTGCCGAACCTTATCCAACGTAAGCAAATCAAACACATTCAATTTGTCTGCTCTTCGGTTTTGTACCTCATTCACAAAAATATAAAAGGCTTCATCAACAATCGTTGCTCGCAAACACAAATCAACCTGATAATCATCCGTTTGTGAGTAATCCGGCAACGGTTTTCCTTCCATCAAGCAAATAGAAAACATCTTATCGACGCCTTGTCCGGAACGTTCTACTTCTCCTGTTTTTTCCAATACTTCCATTACGAGTTTGTTACGCGGCTTACTGTTGATTGTCAGGATATTCTCTTTTGAAACACCACTTGGAAATCCGCCTGAATTGCTAATATTGATACTGTCGGGATACTGTTTGATAACTACACTGCCAAGGTCATTCCATTGCCGGTGCCCTATCGCATTTAATACGGCTTCCCTGATTACTTCCCTGTTAAAAGCGGGAATGTCGTATATTTTGAATTTGTGTTGAACATGCAGTAAAGGATTGCTTGCCGGTTGATTGACATAATCCCAAATTTTGTCCAATACGGTAAAAAGCGACTCCTGAAATTCTTTTCGCGCCGTATAGGGTATCATCGAATGGTTTAACCGATATTCAATAATCACTTCGGCATTAGGCAGATAGTGCCGTAAAGCCTTACGTGTACCAAGTAAAATCAGCGCAGCATAATTGTATTTCCCATTTTCGCTAAGTCCTAAATCCGTTAAAATCTGATTGTCCGGTAGGGTTTCAAAGGCAGGATTTTTCTGTTTCCTTGCATAACCTGCTTTCATCAAAGCAATGGCTTCTGGGTCTAAATCCTCATAAGTCAATCCTTCACAAATTGTTGCAGAAAAATCCGGTGCACGTTCCGAAAGTATGCGAAACACTTCGGCATCCGACATCACACGCAAACTGTCGCCGATACGCATCAACGGAACACCCTCGAATTTAAGCGTTGAGCCGGGTGGTCGGGAGGGGATTTTGAAAACCAACACGCGCTTGTCGCCTTCAAACAATTCTTCAATTCCAACACGAATTTCCAAACGCTTGTAAATCTCGTCTGTCAAAGCTCCTGTTTTTCCGTTTGCAAATTCAGTACCAACGACTTCATTCGGTTTGTTTTCCTTGACACCAAACACCAAATACCCGCCGCCTTCATTGGCTAACGCAACCACATATCCAAGTACGCACTTGCGCCTCTCTTTGGGGTCGGCATGGCTGCCTCCGGCAAAATTGAAATCCTTTTTCGCCTCCTTAAATTCTACTTTATGCTCGGTTTCCCGAAGTTTTTTGATTTCTTGTATAGTCATACGGATATTGCCTTGCACATTTGCGTGCAAAGGTACTTATTTCTTCCTGAAAAATTGGCAGGCGATTCACATTTACTCTTCATTTCCGACAAACAATATTTTGCAAACCACCCGCAAAATGTTTTAAACCCAAATCGGTCATTAGACTAATTAAGTGTAGTGATAAGGAAGTAAGAAATCATCCATTGTTTTCCATATTCCGAGCAAAGTTTCTCTGTTTCTGAGCCTTTTGGCTAAATTCAGTATTTTCCGATGGAGTGTGCTCTCAAGAAAAGCGAGGAAATTGGTGGTTGCACTTGTGTTATCGGGACGAAGCCAATAACCGTCATTAGAAATTGAAAAAAATTTTCCATAGACAAAGCAGGGCAAACGCATTATAAATATTTTATGCGGATAATATCTTGATAATCAGATAAAAACTTTTTCTGTTTTTGCAAAAATTGACAAAACGCAATTTTGCAAATAGCTGTATATCTGTTAGAT